>DASPJI010000469.1:0-9579 GCA_035628695.1 Thermoanaerobaculia bacterium
GAGGAGGAGGGAGGGGACCGGATCGTCCTCAACCTCGGGGCCTCGAGCACACTGGCGCGCCAGATCGAGGAAGGGGCGCCGGCGGATCTTTTCCTGTCGGCCGACGAGGAGAAGATGAACCGGCTGGAGAAGAGGAAGCTCCTGCTCCCGGGGACGCGCCGGAGCGTGCTGTCGAACACCCTGGTGATCGTGGTGCCCGAGGATTCGCGCCTGAAGATCACGGGAGCCCGGGACCTCGCGGCGCCCGCCGTCCGCGTCCTGGCCCTGGCGGAGCCCCAGACGGTTCCGGCCGGAATCTACGCCAAGGAGTACCTCGGCCGGCTCGGGGTCTGGAGCAGGATCGCGGACCGGGTGGTGCCGACGGAGAACGTCCGCGCCGCCCTGGCCGCGGTGGAAGCGGGCAACGCCGATGCGGGGATCGTCTACAAGACGGACGCGCGGACCGCGAAGCGGGTGCGCGTCGCCTACGAGGTGCCGCGCGAGAAGGGCCCGGCGATCTCGTATCCGTTCGCCGTGCTGGCCGAATCGGCGCGGCAGGCGGCGGCCCGGAAGTTCCTGGCCTACCTGGAATCGGCCAAGGCGCTCACGGTCTTCCGGAAGCACGGCTTCCTGATCCTGAGCGATTGAGGCCAGCCAAGCCCCGCGCCGGAGCCTGGCTGGCCGCCGGAGGTCTCTACTGGGCGGTGAAGCTGACGTTGAAGACGTCGTCCGCCGAGGTCACCGTGTTGCCGAGCGGGAAGGCGTACATCGTGTGGGTGCCTGCCGTGACCGGACCGAAGGCGAAGGTATTGGCGAAGAACTTGGTCTCCGTGCCCAAGGTCCGGACGTAGGCCACGCCCGCGAACCGGTTGTCGATGGAAATGCCCATGCCGATGGTGTCCGGTGCCTTCGGGGCGCTGCCCGAGCCCGAGCAGGTGATGATCAGGGTCCCGGCCGGGCTCTCGAACGTCTGGCTGGCCAGGGGCAGGGGACCCGAAGCGTCGTGATAGACGATCGTCCCCGCGCCGACGTCCGACTGGACGGCCTCGGTGCTGTCCTCGAGATGGTTCAGGGGAAGGTACAGCCCGGAGCTTTCCTTGGTTTTCTCGCTCATATCCGTCTCCTTGGTGGAGGTTGTGGGCGGACGAAAAGCTCCTCGGCAGGCCGGCTAGGGTCATAGGACCCGCCGTCCCCTGGGGACGGCGGGCATCTCTACTGGGAGCCCGGGCATTATAGCTTTGTTCTACGAACAAAACCTCACGGTCTCACCACTCACCACCCCGCAGAAGGTGTACTTCGGGCAGGGAGTCGTGTCGCCGGTCGCGGCGCCGGCGACATGGCGCAGCGCCACCAACTCCTCGGGCTCCCCCAAAAGCCTGATGGTCTCTTTGCTCAAGGTCATCTTGCCACGGAGCGTTCTTTTCATGTTTGCGGTCTCCTCGATGGATGCGGTGAAGGGCTGCCTCCCCATCCGCTTTCCTGGCCAGCCCCTACCTTGCAGGTGCGAGACGCCGGTGCCCTCGCGCCTCGTCGCAGACCGGGATAGACTCGCCTCGATGCGCCTCCGCCGCCGAGGGAGCAACCGAAGACGCCCGGTGACCCGCTGGCTGCTGCGCGGGCTGGGATTGCTCCTCCTGCTCGCCATCCTGCCGTCGCTCTACGCGTGCGTCAGCTCCGCTCCGCCACCGGCCGTCACCCTGCCCGGCCCGCCCCCCGCGAGCGCCTCCCCGACCGTGCCGCTCTACGTGGCCGACTGGGGCTACCACTCGGCGATCATCGTGCCGCAGCCGGCGGGCTGGGAGCTCGGGCCGCCCGGGGAGGAGACGGCGCCGTTCCTGGAGTACGCCTGGGGGGACCGCCGCTTCTACATGGAGAACAACTTCTGGCCCCATTCGGTGTTTGCCACGCTGTTCCTTCCTACCCGGACGGTCACCTATGTGGACGGCTGGCCGGGGGCGCCGGCGATGGACGACAAGCCGCGGGCGCTGTACACGCGCGGCATCACCGTCGAGCAGTGGGCCACCCTGCTCCAGGAGCTCGAGCGCTGGATCCCCCGCGACGCGGCCGGCGTGCGGCCCCCCGCCTTCCCGGCGGTCAAGGGGTACGAGGGGCGGTTCTACCCGGGCTACGGGACCTACTTCTGGTGGATGGACTGCAACCGCTGGACCGTGGAGCGGCTCCAGGCCGCCGGCCTCGCCGGCTCCGGCCGCGGAGTGGTCTTCTCGGGGCAGATCGCCCCCCGGCTGCGCGGATTCACCCGGGTCACCCCTCTTGGCGATCCGGCCCCGATCCGGTAAAATACGGGTTCCGTCCGAGGAGCGTTGCAGGAGGTCCCCCCTCCCAGGCTCGGACGCCGGCATGACCGGAGCACAGGAAACGGCGCTCACCTCAACCCTTTCCGGGTCAGGAGGTGAGGCCTCCCTGTCACCCGGAACCTCCGAGGAGGTCAATCATGACCGTCGCCATGTCCGTAGAAACATCCGTAGAAGAGAAGTCCGCAGGCACCCAGACCGATTACCACGTCGCCGACATCTCCCTCGCCGAGTGGGGCCGCAAGGAGCTGCTGATCGCCGAGGGCGAGATGCCCGCCCTGATGGCCATCCGCCAGGAGCTCGCGGCGAGCCAGCCGCTCGAGGGCGCGCGTATCGCCGGCTCCCTGCACATGACCATCCAGACGGCGGTGCTGATCGAGACCCTGCAGGCCCTCGGCGCCGAGGTGCGCTGGGCGAGCTGCAACATCTACTCGACCCAGGACCACGCCGCCGCGGCCATCGCCGCCGTCGGCACCCCGGTCTTCGCCTACAAGGGCGAGAGCCTGGCGGAGTACTGGGACTTCACGCACCGCATCTTCGAGTTCCCCGAAGGTACGGCCAACATGATCCTGGACGATGGTGGCGACGCCACCCTGCTCGTCCACCTGGGCGCCAAGGCCGAGGACGACCCGTCGGTGCTGGACAACCCGACCAGCGAGGAGGAGCGGGTGCTCTTCGCCGCCATCCGGCGCCGCAACGCCAGCCAGCCCGGCTGGTACAAGAAGCAGCTCGCGGCGATCCAGGGGGTCACCGAGGAGACGACCACGGGCGTCCATCGCCTGTATGAGATGGCGAAGCGGGGCGACCTGCGGTTCCCCGCCATCAACGTCAACGACAGCGTCACCAAGAGCAAGTTCGACAACCTCTACGGCTGCCGCGAGTCGCTGGTCGACGCCATCAAGCGCGCCACGGACGTGATGGTGGCCGGCAAGATCGCCGTCGTCTGCGGCTACGGCGACGTGGGCAAGGGGAGCGCCCAGGCCCTGCGCGCGCTGAGCGCCCAGGTGTGGATCACCGAGATCGACCCCATCTGCGCGCTGCAGGCGGCGATGGAGGGCTACCGCGTCGTCACCATGGACGAGGCCTGCGAGGTGGCGGACATCTTCGTCACCGCCACGGGTAACTTCCATGTGATCACTCACGACCACATGCGGCGGATGAAGCACAACGCGATCGTCTGCAACATCGGCCACTTCGACAGCGAGATCGACGTCGCGAGCCTCGAGCAGTATCCGTGGGAGGAGATCAAGCCGCAGGTGGATCACGTGATCTTCCCCGAGGGCAACCGCATCATCCTCCTCGCCAAGGGGCGGCTGGTGAACCTCGGCTGCGGCACCGGCCACCCGAGCTACGTGATGAGCTCCTCCTTCGCCAACCAGACGCTCGCCCAGGTCGAGCTGTGGACGAAGAAGGGCGAGTACAAGGTGGGCGTCTACACGCTGCCGAAGCAGCTCGACGAGAAGGTGGCGCGCCTCCAGCTCACCACCCTGAACGCCAAGCTCACCGAGCTGCGCGACGATCAGGCGAAGTACATCGGCGTGCCCAAGGAAGGCCCCTACAAGACCGACTGGTACCGGTATTGATACCGGCGCCAGCCGCCTGAAGCACGAGGGGACCGAGCGATCGGTCCCCCTTCTCTTTTCTATTGGAAAGCCGGGATCAGTACAGCAGCGCGTAGCCGAGCTTCATGAAGAACGTGCGCCCGGTCTGCGTGAGGTCCCGCTCGTTGAGGGCTTCGCGGCTGTCGGTGTAGCCGACGAAGAACACCGTCTGCGGGTTCAGCTTGTAGGAGAAGAGGAACTGGCCGAAGACGTCCTCCTCCGACGGGTCGACGGTCTCGCGGTAGAGGGCGGAGTCGCGATCGATGTCGGTGTACTGCACGATGGCCCGCACGAAGGTCCGGACGTTGAACTGATAGACCATCTGCATCTGCGACAGGCCCGCGTCGAACACCGTGCCCTGGTCCACCTCGAGCTTCTGCATCAGGTGGTTGAGCTGGAGATTGGTCCGCCGGCCGACGCGGAGCTGCACCAGCGGGTTCCACATGGTGATCTTGCCGAGGCGGGCGTTGTCGTAGTCGATCTCGTCGCCGAAGCGGCCGTCGAAGCCGAGGCGTGTCTTGCCGTTGGGCGAGATGCGGAAGTAGATCCGCTGCTGCTCCAGATCGTACAGCTCCGGGCCGTAGAGCTCCTGCTTCTGCGCCACGTCGACTTCCAGGTAGGACTGCTTCGGACCCCAATAGGTGCCGAAGACCTCCACGTTTTCGTCGGTCTGCCGGCCGTCATGGTCGTCGGTGCGCAGGCCGCGGGTGCCGAACGTCATCTGGGAGTACCACTTGTCCGACGAGCCGTGGAGGAAGCGCTCGTACTGGGCCTCGGCGGTCCGCACGTCCACCCGCGGCACGAAGCCGCTGTCGGCGCGGAAGGCGGGATCGAGGTCGGTGTAGCGGACGTATCCCCGCCAGTTGTCCGAGAAATGGTCGTACTGCACCTTGAAGGCGTCGCCGGTGAAGGCGTCCGGGACCTGCTCGTACTCTTCGGCCAGCGCACCCGGGTACTGCGTGTCGGACATCAGGTACTGGAAGCGCACGGTGGCCGACTTGGTGAGCCGGAAGACGCCGTCGAGGCCGCCCACCCGGTTGTGATAGGTGTCGCCCTCGCGGCCGGTGTAGAGCACGCCCAGGACCGAGCGCGCGCCGATGTCCCGGCGATAGCGCACGACGCCGCTGGTCACCTGCTCGTCCAGGGAGACCAGGCTCGATCCCTGGTTCGACGGCAGGATCAGGTTGTTGAGGTCGTCCTGCGCCATGAACACGCCGACGCCGTTCTTCCCCTCCTTGGCGTTGAGCTTCGCCCCCCAGGTCGGCTCGGCGACGGTGCGGGTGAAGACCGCCTCGAGAGGCGTGGTGTAGAGGTCGGCCCCCTCGAGGAAGAACGGCCGCTTCTCCGGGTAGTAAAGAGAAAAGCGGGTGTTGATCGAGAGCTGCGCCGCGTCCGCCTCGACCTGCGAGAAGTCGGGGTTGACGGCGGCGTTCAGGCTGACGTTGGGGGTGATGCCCCAGCGCGCGGTGATGCCCGGCTCGAACTCCGATTCCCCCGGCTGCAGGGCGTCGGGCGAGGAATCGGTCAATTGATCATCCCGCTGCGCGGTCACCGTCGGCGTGATCTCCAGGTTGCGGCCCGGGGCGATGCCCTGGAAGCCGCTGAGCTTGTTCTCCTGGCAGAGCAGGCACTGCTTGGCGCGGTCGGTGTAGCGCGAGGACATCCGGTGCCGGACGTTCCTCGGATAGTTGCGGAACGCCTCGAAGCCCCAGGTCTGCGGGCCGGTGGTGCGCGGGAAGCGGAGCTGCTTGAACGGGATCGCCACCTCGATGGTGTAGCCCTGCTCGTCGACGCGGCCGGCGGAGCGCCAGATGGCGTCCCAGGAGAAGTCCTCCAGGCCGTCCATCTCGTTGAACACCGCGTCCACCTGTACGCCGAGCGGGTTGATGCGGAACTGGTAGGCCCGCCGCTCGTCGTTGAAGGTGTCCAGGCTGAAGCCGACGTGGTCGTCCTGGACGAACGGAGTGATGACGTCGCGGTCCATCAGATGGGCGCGGATCGCCGACGGCGCCGGGTCATAGGCCCGGAACGCGATATAGAGGTGCTCGGAATCGAAGGTGATGTAGGAGTCGGTCTTCGCCTTGGGCGTGACGTTGTCCCCGGGGAACCATTCGTAGGGGAGGTCGACGACGGTGGCGGACTGCCACGCCGCCTCGTCGAGCGTGCCGTCGATGCGGATCTCGGACTTGGCCGGGGAGACTTCGAACTGGCGGAGCGGCGCCTCCGGATCGACCGGCGCCGCGTCGTTCTGCCGGGGCTTGGCGAGCGCGCCGGCCGCCATGACCAGCGTCAGCGCCAGGGCCAGCGCGGCCACACGGGCGCCGGCCCACCTGCTGGGACGGGAGACCATCATGAACACCCTCCTCCAATCAAAAGAAAAAACTACAAAACAACCGGTGCTGCTGAACGTTGCCGCGGTCAGGATGCCTGCGCAGCGGTTTCCTGCTCTTCAGGTGCAGCGTCGGGCGAATTTGAGGACACCTTTTTTTCAGCATCCGGCAGTTCGGCCTCGACATTGCGCAGCCGCGGGTTGAGGAGACCCCATACGGCGGCGAGGGCGGGGATGAAAGCCATGGAGAGGAACATCAGGGCGATCCCCCGTCCCGGCCCGGTGCCGATGACCCGCCCGGCGCTGCCGGCGAGGGCGCCGCCCGCCATCATCAACGGGTTGAACACCAGGTCGGCGAGCGGGCCGGCGCCGAAGTCGCCGATGGGGATGGTGAACTGGGCGATCATCCGGCGCATGGAGAAGACCCGCCCCTGGACGTCGGGGGCGACCTTGGCCTGCCAGATCGCCGAGCTGCTGGCGTTCATGATCGGGATGCCGGTGTACCAGAGGATGACGCCCAGCCCCACCAGCGGGAGCGACGGCTTGATCGCCACCAGGATGAAGCAGACGCTGAACAGGAGGCCGCCGCCGAGGACGCCGTAGACCCGCGGCTTGGGGCCGCCCGTGGTGGTCATGATGAAGCCGCCCAGCAGCATGCCGATGCCCACCAGGGACATGATCGTGCCGACCCCGGCCTCGCTGGCGAAGCCGTAGACCATGGGGATGAGCGCCACGCCGCAGAGGCTCGCCACCAGGTTGACCATGGCGAAGAACATCAGCAGGTGGAACAGGCCCGGCCGCTGGCGGATGTAGTGCCAGCCGAAGGCCACCTCCTTCCACAGGGAGCCTTTGCCCGCCTCCCCCTCGGCGCTGGCCTCGGGCTTGGGGATGCGCACCAGGAGCAGCGTGCCGGCGGCGAACAGGAAGGTGACGAAGTCGAGGAGCAGGATACCTTCCATGTCCATGAAGGTGAGGAACAGGGCGGCGAGGGCGGGCGCCGCGATGCTGGTGCCCGCCTGCCCGAACTCCAGCATGCCGTTGACCCGGCCGTAGTCCTTGCGCTCCACCAGCATGGTGATGGCGGCGATGTAGGCGGGCCACTGGAACGCGCTGAAGAGGGCGTTGATCGCCACGCCCACGTAGACGTGCCAGAGGGTGAGGCTGTCCTGCCAGAGGAGGTAGGAGTAGACCAGGGTGACGACGCCGGGGCCGACGTCGCTCCAGAACATCACCCAGCGGCGGTCCCAGCGGTCCACCAGCGCGCCGGCGAGCGGCGAGATGAGGACGCCCGGCAGGCTCGCCAGGAGGATGGTGAGGGTGTACTGGGTCACCGAGTCGGTGTGACGGAGCACCCAGATGCCGAGGGCGAAGCTGGTGAGCCCGGATCCGAGCAGCGACACGAGCTGCCCGATCCAGATGATGCCGAACGTCTTCATGCCGCCAGTCTTGGGGTCGGACATGGATGTCTCCTCCTAGATCCTGCCCAGACCCTGCTGGGACGAATGGTTCTCGATATACCAGCGCAGCCTCTCCCGGGACCGCTGCGCCACCGTCTCGATGGTGTCGGGCCGGAAGACGTTGCGGCTGTACTCCCACTTGATGAGCATCCGGTCCTGCTGCACGTAGACGCCGATGGCGAGCTGGCGCAGGCGGCGCGTCTCCCGGTCGAGGGCATAGCCGGCGAAGCCCTCCAGCTTCTTCATCGACACCAGCTCCTTGGAGTGGTCGTCGCCGAAATAGTTGAAGAAGATGTCGGGCTGCGGCATGGATTTGATCCGTGCCAGGAAGTCCCGGTCGCGGCTGAGATAGCGCAGGATGCCGTAGCCGATGCCGCCGTTGGGGATCTGCCGGAGCTGCTCGTTGACCGCCCGCACCTCGGCCGCGGGATCGCCGGTGTCCGGCAGCTCGAGGCAGGCCGGGTAGATGGTGTTGAACCAGCCCGCGGTGCGCGTCAGGTCTACGTCGTCGTAGAGTGCCTCGCGGCCGTGGCCCAGGAGGTCGATGAGGAGCGACCGGCCGCCGGTCCACGGCTCGAACGCCTGGAGCACGGAGGTGAGGAGCAGGCCGTCGATCTGGACGCCGTAGGCGCGCTGGACGTCGTGAAGCAGCGCGTGAGTCTCCTCCTCGTTGAGCTCGACGCGCACGTGCGCCGACGAGCTCATCAGGTTCGCCCCCTCCGGCATGTCGAGGAGAATACGAGGCGCCCGCCGCCGGGAGTCGCTCAGCCAGTACTCCCGCTCCTGCTGCATGTCGACCGAGTGGGCCCGCTCGGCCAGCCGGTCGGCCCACTGCCGAGCCGAGGTGGTCTTCTTCTGGAGACGGATGGGGCGTCCGGACCGGGCCTGCCGGTAGGCGATGTCCAGGTCGTCCAGGAGGGTCTGCCACGAGCCGACGTCGGCGGTGAAGAAATGGGCGGCCAGGAACGGGAACTGAACGTGGCCATGATCGAACACCACCGCCCGGAAGAGCGGGCCCTGGGTCAGGTCGAAGGTCCGGGCCAGGCTCGCGGCACCGCGGAAGGTGTCCTCTCGGCTCTCCTCCGGCAGACCGGACACGTCGATCCGCAGGAGGTCGAGATCCTTCCATGGCGCGTCGGTCACCAGATGGGGTCCGCCCTCGTCGGTCACCAGCCGCACCCGCAGGTTGTCGTGTTGGGAGAGGACGGCCCGCAGCGCCTTCTCCAGCGCCGCCAGGTCCATGGGCGGCTCCTTGATCTCGAGCAGCGCGCCGAGGCTGTGGAAGCGCGGGTTGGCGTGCTCCAGCTCGAGGAAGTGGAGCTGCGCCGGGGTGAAGGGGACCGGGCCGGTGACCAGCCCCTGCTCCGCCAGGATGTGGGTGGTGCCGGCGACCCGCGCCAGGTCGGCCACCGTGCGGTTCTGGAAGAGCTGCTTGGTGGTGATCCCCAGCCCCCCCTTGTTGGCCTTGGCGACGACGCGGATGACCGTGAGGGAGTCGCCGCCCAGGTCGAAGAAGTCGTCGTGGATGCCCACCTTGGGGACGTCCAGGATCTCTGCCCAGAGCGCCGCCAGGGTCTCCTCCACCGGGTTGGTCGGCGCCACGTAGGGGCGCTCCTCGGCCCTCCCCTGGTCCGGCGCCGGCAGGGTGCGGCGGTCGATCTTGCCGTTGGGCGTGAGCGGCAGGGCGTCCAGGGTGACGAACAGGGCCGGCACCATGTACTCGGGCAGCCGCTCCTTGAGGAACTCCTTGAGCTCAGCGGCCTTCGGCCCGGCCGGAGCGTGATGAGCATGGCCGTTGCCGTTGACTCCGGCGCCGGCCAGGGGGACCAGGTAGGCCACGAGCCGCTTGCTGCCGGGGGTGTCCTCCCGCGCCAGGACGACGCACTGGGCAATCCCCGGGT
>DASPJI010000470.1:0-6375 GCA_035628695.1 Thermoanaerobaculia bacterium
GTGACGTAGAACGGAAAGTCGATCGCCTCCTCGCCATCGAGGCGGGCGTTGAACCCCATCGCCTCGGAAAACGCGATCAGGCCGGGAAACGACGTGGCATCCCGGACATAGCGGGGGAACTCGACGATCCGCAGGTGGCGGTGCTGGTAGGGGCCGAAGCTCGCCGTGTAATAGGCGAGCGACTTTCTGACCGCGTCGATCATGCGGCCGACGTTGCCGCCGTGTCCGGGGTGATGGTAGATCTCGATCGCGATGCCCTTCCACTCGCCCCTCGTCACCTCATACCTCGCCGAGGCGTAGGCAAAGAGGTGTGTGATGGGGATCTCGGATCGGTAGTGGAAGTAGCGCCGTCCGTCCTTGACCCACTCCCGTTGCAACTCGCCCGAGGTGACGGCGGTCTGGTCGATGGCCGTGGAGACCGTGGTCTCGAAGTCGACCCGGTCGGCGTCAGAGGCGCGGGGCGTGTTCCCGCGGGCAGGGAGGTCGCCGCTGCCGGGCAGGTGGAGGACAGGCTCCAGTCCCTGCCGCCGCCGCTCGTCGGGATCGGCGAGCTGACGGTGAGCGTCGTAGCCGATGACCGGGAAGAAGTCCCGCCTGGTGAAGTAGGTGCCATTGTCGAGGACGGCGATCTCCGCGCCGTGGTTGACGAAGCCCCGTTGCCCCACCGTGAGGCCGAAGCCGAGCTCGATGGCCCCTCCCGGCGCGAGCGGCTCTCGCAGCCGGTAGATGCCGTAACCGAGCTCGCCGTCCGCGAGGATCACGTCGTGGGCGGGAAGGTCGAGCCGGTTCACCTGGACCCGCTCCGGAAGGCTCACGTGGAGCTCCCGGAGCGGTTCGGCGGACCGGTTCCGGAGGAGGTAGGTGCCGCGGATCTCGACGCTCCTCCGGCCGGGGAAGATGTCCACCTCGGCACGCACGGCGACGATCCGCGGCAGAGCGAGATCTTGATACCGCCGGTAGAGCCGTTCGTAGCTCGCGCGGCGCTCCGCCGCCTCGGTGCTCGGCACGTACTCGTTCAGGACGTTGGTGTTGTAGAAGATCCAGGAGCCCGCGGCGACGAAGCCGAGGGCGCCGAGGGTGATGACCGCGCGGACAGGGCCGCGGAACCGTCCGCGCACCCCGGCCCACCGGGCCCGCCAGGCGTCGTCCGTGCCCCTCTTCCAGAACAGGGTCGAGAGCCCGGCGAGCACGAGCGCGAGGAACCCCCAGTAGAGGCTGTGCCAGCCGAACGCCGCGACAGAAGGTCCGTAGCCGTTGAAATCGGAATAGGGCGCCGGCGGGAGGCTCGCGAAGCGGTAGAGGTGATGCTCGAACCCGAACTCCTCGAGGAGATCCCAGCTGAGGATGAAGAGGATCACGAGGCCGTACCCCGCGAGCCTGCTCCGCGCCATGACGTGGCAGAAACAGGCGAGGACCATCATCAGGCTCGGATAGACGGCGGCGGCCGCGGCGCCCCGTGCGTACAGGCCGGGCTCGAGGCCGTGGTGGCCGCGCGAGAGCTGGAAGCCGGCCAGCGCCAGGACGCCCGCGAACAGAAAGACGGCAATCACCAGCAGCAGCGCCGTCAGCTTGGCGCCGAAGTAGACGCCGCTCGGTGTCGGCATCGAATCATGGATCTCGGCCAGCCCGAGCGAGCGTTCCTTCCAGATCAGCTCACCGCTGTACAGAACCACCACGATCAGCAGAAGGATCGAGTACCCGCCCTGGAGCGCCTCGAGCATGAGGTGAGTGCGGGGATGGACAGGCATGCCGAAGAGGTTCCCGGCGGAGCTCGCTGCCTGGATGAGGACGAAGAGCCCGAAGGCGAGGATGCCGAGAAACGGAAGGTTCCCCAGGACGGTCGTTGCCTCGTGCCGGACCTGGCGCAAGAGCTGGAGGAGGACGGAGTATCGTGAGAACACCTGGCGGGCCGCTTGCGCCCGCTCCCGGATCGCCGCCTCGACCGGCGGCGGGGCTTCGGTCGAATCCCGCTTCCGGCCGGGATGCTTCCGCGGACGCGACGGATCGAAGGTGGCCACCGAAAGGCCGAGGGCGGAGAGCCCCATACCGAGCCAGAGGATCCGGTTCCAGAGGAGAGTCCCGCCGACCTCCGGAATCGCCGTGTTCAGCTCCGCGACGGTCCAGTACTCAAGGGCGCCCCGCAGCGCCGCCACGCCGAAGGGATCGAGCAACTGCCCGATCCCCTCGGTCTCGAGGCGGGAAGCCGCCATGCCGGCGGTCGTGCTGGCCGCGAAGAAGGCGACGACGCCGAAGTAGGTCGCGATCGTGCTCCGTGTCCAGGTCGCCAGGGCGTAGAACGCCGCGCCGAGCGCCAGGAGCGTCGGGATGATCAGCACTCCCAGGGCGAACGCGAATGGTGCCAGCCGGAAGGGCCCTACCCGTGCCGGATCGAGCCAGGGCATGAAGCTGCTCGCCGCCAGGGCTCCGGCGCCGATCAGGTAGGCGAGCGTGCAGACCACCATCGTGCCCGCGAAGCGCCCGGTCAGGTAGTCGAACCGCGAGATCGGCATCGAGAAGAAGAGCTCGGAGGTCCGCCGGTCGAAGTCCCGCACGGCAGCGCTGGCGACGAACGCCGTCATCAGGAAGAGGACGAGGAAGATCCCCTGGACCAGCAGCTCGAGGATCACCGCGGGAGCGTTGAGGTGGAGCCTGCCGGCCGCGCCCCCCGGGCCGTGGCCCGTGCCCGCGATGAACAGCAGCACGCTCAGGAAGAACGTGACCAGATAGAAGAGCGGCTGCCGAAGGTGGTACCGGATCTCGAACCAGAAGATGGGGACCCACACGGTCCTGGTCGCCATGGAGTGCAGCGCTCAGGTGTTCGAAGGTCCGATATGCTTCTCGAACCAGTGATCCGCATAGGGGTCGTCGTTGAAGGCCGGGACCTCCCGGTACCCATTGCGACGATAGAGCGCCTGGGCCTCGTGGAGGCTCCGGTTGGTCTCGAGGCGCAGCAGCCGCATCCCCAGGCCTGCCGCCTCTTTCTCGAGAGCGAGGAGAAGTCGCCGGCCCACGCCAGTGCCGCGCACCTCCCGGGACACCCACATTCGCTTGATCGAGCCGATACCGGGCTCGGTCGCCTTGACCGCGCCGCAGCCCACGAGGCGGCCATCGAGACGGGCCACCAGGAAGGTACCGCGTGGAGGCCTCAAGTCCCGGGCGTCAGCCGGGATCGACCTGCCGGCATTGAAGCCACCCTCGAAGCGCACGCCCAGCTCCGCGAAGTACTGCCCGATGCACCACTTCGCGTCCGGGCTGTCCGGGTCCTCGACGGAGATTCTGGTGAACGAGAGGTTGAGGAGCTTCTCCACATCCGACATCGCCTCCACGAGACGCGCGCGCTCGGCCTCGCTGAGGGGCTCGAGGGTCCCCTCGGCGAATCGGTCGCCGAGCCGGTCGAGCTCCGCGAGCTCGGCGAGGCCCGCGGCGGTCAGGCACGCGCGGCGACTGCGCAGATCCGATTCGAGGGCTGCGACCTGAACCAGGCCCTGCCGTTCGAGGGAACGCAACAGCCGGCTGAGGTAACCCGAGTCGAGGTTCAGCCGGGAGCGAAGCTCCCGAACCTCCGCACCCTCTCTGCCGATCTCGAAGATCAATCGGGACTCCGCGATCGGTCGCCCGCGCCCCAGGAAACGGTCCGTAAACACGCCGACCCGGAGGGTCAGCGCGCGGTAGAAGCTCCGAACCGTAGGAATCGGATCGTTCGACATCCGCTGACTTTAGTCAGGCAATTGGGGCGCCGTCAAGGCCTGGCGGCCGGGACGTTCGGGCGGACTTCGGTTGTGGGGGAGGGCTAGGTCAGGATAAGCAGGGCGTCAACGGCAGGTTCGGTCAAGCCGGTGACGCCCCGCAGTGCTTCCTCGTGTCTACTGCCAACCGCCTTCATCATCGCAGGGACCGCCGCAATCGCCCTCACACAGGGCCATGCACTCCCAGTAGTTGCTGCATTCATTGACGATTTCCGGCGTAGCATAGCAGTACCAATAACCACCGTCAGCCTTGTTCTGGTTGTTCTGGAACTCGATCCCGCCTCTTTGGACCCTGGGCGTCCTCGACGGCAAAGACTGAGTCGCAGCGGACAGGGCGGTCACACTCAACGCGAGCAGCACCATCAACAGCCGGGCGATCCTCATACGTCCCTCCTTAATGGATGACCTTGTTGTCATCTAAGTAAATAGGTGCGCTGGCGAGAATTTCTGTAGCCCGGCCTGCCCGTGTCCTTGCCGCGCTTGGCGCCCTCCTCTTCCGGAGGCGGTCCCCCCGTCTGATACACTCCCCCGGGCGCACGGGCCGGGGTCTGCCCCGGCCGGCGCCATCTCTCCCCCGTTTCGGGGGAACTCCAGCTCGAATCCGTTCTCTAGGGATGACCCTCGGAGGAGGCCGATTTGAAGATCCACGAGTACCAGGCAAAAGAGATCCTGCGCCGCTATGGGGTCGCGACCCCGCGGGGCAGGGTGACCGACGACCCGGAGGAGGCGGCCCGCATCTGTGAAGAGCTCGGCGGCCGGTGCGTCGTCAAGGCCCAGATCCACGCCGGCGGACGCGGCAAGGGTGGCGGTGTCAAGCTCGCCAAGAGCCCCGACGAGGCCCGCCAGCTCGCCGGACAGATCCTCGGCATGCAGCTCGTCACCCACCAGACCGGCCCCGAGGGACAGCTCGTCAGCAAGGTCCTGATCGAGGAGACCGCCGACATCGCCCAGGAGCTCTACCTCTCCATCACCCTCGACCGCGCCCGCGAGAAGCACGTCATCATGGCCTCGGCCGCCGGCGGCATGGACATCGAGGAGGTGGCAGAGAAGGACCCCGAGGCCATCCATCGCGAATGGATCGACCACCAGATCGGCATCGTCCCCTTCCAGGCCCGCTCCATCGCCCGCCACCTGGGCTTGAAGGGCCAGACCGCGGCGCAGGCGGGCAAGCTGATCTCCGCCCTCGTCCGCGCCTATCTCGAGACCGACGCCGCGCTCGCCGAGATCAACCCGCTGATGGTCACCGGCGGCGGCGACGTCATGGCCCTCGACGCCAAGATGAGCTTCGACGACAACGCCATGTTCCGCCACAAGGACGTGGTCGAGATGCGGGATTTGGCCGAAGAGAACCCGATGGAGGTCGAGGCCAGCAAGTTCAACCTCAACTACATCAAGCTCGACGGCAACATCGCCTGCATGGTCAACGGCGCCGGCCTGGCCATGGCCACCATGGACATCATCAAGCTCTATGGCGGCGAGCCGGCCAACTTCCTCGACGTCGGCGGCGGCGCCTCCCAGGACGCGGTCAAGAACGCCTTCCGCATCCTGGTCTCCGATCCCAACGTCAAGGCGGTCCTCATCAACATCTTCGGCGGCATCGCCCGCACTGACCGCATCGCCCGCGGCGTCGTCGGCGCCATCGAGGAGCTGGGGGACATCAAGGTCCCCGTGGTGGTCCGCCTCGAGGGGACCAACGTCGAGGAGGGGCGGCGCATCCTGCGCGAGGCGCCGTTCCAGTTCATCGTGGCCGAGCAGATGGCCGACGCCGCCGAGAAGGTGGTGGCCGCGGCGAAGGGAGGGAACTGAACCATGCCCATCTGGGTGGACAACGATACGCGCCTGGTGGTGCAGGGCATCACCGGCAAGGAGGGGACCTTCCACGCCCTCGGCTGCCGCGACTACGGCACCAAGGTGGTGGCCGGCGTCACTCCGGGCAAGGGGGGCGAGACGGTGGAGGGGATCCCGGTCTTCAACTCCGTCGAGGAGGCCCGCGAGGCCACCGGCGCCAACGCGTCGATGATCTTCGTGCCGCCGCCGTTCGCCGCCGACGCCATCATGGAGGCCGCCGCCGCCGAGATCGAGCTGGTGGTCTGCATCACCGAGGGCATCCCGGTGGCCGACATGCTGCGCGCCACGGCGTTCCTGCAGGACTGCGCGACGCGGCTCGTCGGGCCGAACTGCCCGGGCGTCATCTCGCCGGGCATGGCGAAGATCGGCATCATGCCGGGCCACATCCACAAGCCGGGCTCGATCGGTGTCGTCAGCCGCTCGGGCACGCTGACCTATGAGGCGGTCTGGCAGCTCACCAATCTGGGCCTCGGCCAGTCGACCTGCGTCGGCATCGGCGGCGACCCGGTCAACGGCACCGACTTCATCGACGTGCTCACGCTCTTCAACGAGGACCCCGAGACCGAGGGCGTGATCCTCATCGGCGAGATCGGCGGCAACGCCGAGGAGCGCGCGGCGGAGTACATCCAGAAGTACTTCAAGAAGCCGGTCGCGGGCTTCATCGCCGGCACCACCGCGCCGCCCGGCAAGCGCATGGGCCACGCCGGCGCGGTGATCAGCGGCGGCAAGGGCACGGCGGCGGCGAAGATCGAGGCGCTCGAGGCGGCCGGCGTGAAGGTCG
>DASPJI010000471.1:0-10440 GCA_035628695.1 Thermoanaerobaculia bacterium
GGGACACAGCTTGCTCGAAGCGTCGCTCACCGCGGCACAGGGAAGCTTCGAGGTCGAGCAGTCTCCCCGGATCGAACAGGCCAAAAGGATCGTCGCCGGAATGCCAGAGGGCCTTAGCCCGCTCGAGCGCCACCCTCGCCGGCTTCAGCTCCCCGGCGACCCGGTGGACATTGGACCTGTGAGCCGCGGTATACCCCTGGAGCCGCCGGCAGAAGCCTTCCGGCCCCCGCACCAGACTGGCGATCTCCTCTGCGAGTTGGGCTAAGCCAGCCGCCTCTTCGACGCTGCGGCCCGCCGCCTTTTCCGACTGCTCACAGAGCAACTCGCATAGGGCCCAATTCCACAGCTCCTTGTCAGCCCGGGTCACCGCCTGCCGTAAGGTAGCCGGAACGGCCTCCAACAGCCTCCACTGCTCATGGGCTTTCTCCCGGTCTCCGGTGCAGGGGAGGGGGACCGGCCGGGGCAAGGTCCACAGTCGCCGAAGCGCCGCGGAGAGATGATCACGGAGTCTCTCCGGTAAAGCGCTCATCAGGTCCACCTCTCCGTTCAGCCGCTGCCGCCGGAACCGTGCCAGTCTTTCGTGTTCGTCCAGGAGGAGGCGCGCGTCCGCTAGATCGAGGCCGGCGGCCCGGGCCATCGTCCGTAGCACGGTATCGCCCGGATCGGCCCTGCCTATCTCGATCAGGCCAATCAACGAGGGGTGGCTGCCGATCGCCTCGGCGAAGTCTTCCTGGGTCTTGCCGGACAGGGCGCGGAGCAGCCGTGCCAGTTCTTGCCGTCGTGTCATCCCGTCTCCCACCGAGAAACCGGTCGATTTCTTGCCACTTCGGACACCCTACTCTATGAGCGCAGCCCGCGCGGGCCGGAGTGGCCCGGGTCCGGTGCCGCGCGGAGACCCCGGCTCATGAACCGCATCCTCGTCGCCGTCGCCCTCACCGCCTCCCTCGGTACGCCCCTCTCGTCCGCTCCGCTCGACTTCCTCTGGTCGGCCCTCAGTTCCTTCAGGGAGGCTCCGGCTAGCTCGAAGGAGGGTTTCGGCTGGGACCCGAACGGCATCCATAGCCCGCCGCCGGCCGGGACCGACGCAGGTTTCGACTGGGATCCTGACGGTCTGAACGGCGACAGCTCCGCACCGGCAATCTGCTCCTGATTTTCGCCACCCCTGAGCAACTAGGCAAGTTCTAGCCACTCCAGGCACCTATTCTATGAGCGCGGCCCGCGCGGGCCGGGTTGACCCGCGTCCGGCGCCGTCTGGAGACTCCGGCTTATGAACCGCATTCTCGTTGCCGTCGCCCTCACCGCCTCCCTCGGAGTGCCCCTTTCGGCCAATCCACTCGATCTCCTCTGGTCGGCTCTCGGCTCTCTTTGGGAGGCTCCGGCCACTCCAAAGGAAGGTTTCGGCTGGGACCCGAGCGGCCTCAACAGCCCACCGCCGCCGGCCGAGACCGACGCGGGCTTCGGTTGGGACCCCAGTGGTCTCAATGGCAGTAGCCCGGCTCCGGCGGTCGGCTCCGGCTCATGAAGCATTGAACGGGAGGTCCTCGTCGTAGCGCGCTCGGTAGAGGTAGCGCAGGACGCGCCGGGCCAGTTCGGCCGAAGCCTCCTCGCGTTCCACCGCTTCATGGAAGAGCCGCAGGGCGGCGAGGGCCTCTCGGTGCACGCCCCTGGAGGCGAACACCTCTTCCAACTCCCCACCCAGCCGCCGAACGTGATCCACCTGGTCCAGGTCCAAGAGGAGAACCGCCTCTTCTAGCGCAGCCAGGGCGACGTCGTAGACCATCTGCTGAGCGGCAAATTGCTGACGGGCCTGCCTCAATCGCCGGAGGGCTTCCTCCGGCTGGCCCAGAGCGGCGGCGAGGCGCGCCTCGATGCCGCCGAGCCGGATGAGATCGAGCTTGTCGCCGCGCTCGATCACGAAGGGGCGTACGGTCCTCACGAGGTCCTCAGCCTCCTGAAACCTGCCGAGGTGGCTGTAGTTGTTCGCCAGATTGAGGCGGCCGATGTTCCAGAGGCGCGGCTCGGTGCGGCGGTCGATTCGGTCGATCGCCCGGAGGAGCGTCCCGGCGGCCCGCTCGTATTCGCCCATCACCTCCAGCGTGAACCCCTTCTTGATGAGGACGCGCTCCGGGTGCCGGCCCACCGCCACTGCCTCGTCGAGGAGGCCGAGGGCCTCGCCGCACCGGCGCTCAGCCCGGCAGAGGGAGGCTTCCAGATCGAGCAGCCGGCCGGGATCGAGCACTGCGGCGGGGTCGGACCCTCGCCGCCAGAGGCGTTTCGCCTCCTCCATGGTGACCCGGGCCTCGATGAGCTCGCCCTTCACCCGGAGGATGTTCGCTCCGAGCGCGGTGGCGTAGCCCATCATTGCCTCGCGCCAGGTTTCCGGCCCCCGGACCCGCTCGGCGATCTCCCGCGCGAGCCCGGCCAGGGTTGCCGCCTCTTCCAGGTCGCGGGCGGCGGCCTCTTCTGAAAGGTCACAGATCTTCTCGCAGAGCGCATAGCTCTGGAACCGCTCGGACCCCTGCACGACGGCCCGCCGGGCCTCGGGGGTGAGCCCCCGCAGGCGCTCCCACTGCTCTTCGGCGAGGAGCCGGGCGGGCGTGAGATCGGCGGGCTCGGGGTAGCCGTCGAAGGTGAGGGAGGTCACCCGGCGGAGGACCTCTCGCAGATCCTCCCGCATCAGCCGGGCACCCTGGAGCACCTCCAGTTCGACGCCGGCGGCCTGCTCATCCGTGAGGCCGCCGGTGTCTTCCAAAGCCTCCAGCGCTTCGAGGAGCTCGGTAAGGATCGTCACCTCGGCCGGTTTGTGAGGGATGGCCCCGAGCAGCTTCTCGAAGTCCTCGTCCTTGATCTCTAGCCGCCGCTCGCGCCGCAGGAACTGGGAGACGCGGGCCTCAGAGATCCCGATCTTCGCGCCGATCTCCTTGTGGCTGATGTCGGCCCGTAGCGCCAGGAGCCACAACAGCGCCTGCCGGAGGGTCAGCTTCCGCGACATTCAAGGGCCTCCTTCTGAGATTGGCTTCCAAAGAATCGAGTGCGTGCCGGCGCCAAAAAGGGACATGCACGGGCATTATCTTATGAGATTCAGAACTTGCCGCGCTACTAGGCAGAGCCGGCCGCCGGGCACGCGATCCAAATCAGCCAGTTCGTTAAGGGAGCGCTTCAGCTCTGGCCGCCCTGCCTCACGATTCCGGTCATTGTGAAGACGGACGGGGCCACTTCGAGAACGCCGCATCAGAGGCACCCGAGACCGGACGTTCTCCAGCGATTCTTCCAAGGGGAATCCTCGCGCGAGGAGCGAAGCGTGATCGTGCGCCACCTGCTGGCCGGCTGCCGGGAGTGCTCCCGGGTCACTCGGAAGATCTGGCGGCTCGGAGACCAGACCGATGGCGAACCTGCCTGAGGTCCTGTGCCGCAACCGGGAAGCCATGCGCCGGCTGCTCGCCTCGTACGTGGTCCCGCCCTGGGAGGCGGAGCCGATCCTTCTGAGCGTCTGCCAGTCGATGACCCGGCGGCAGTGGAGAGAGGTTGCCGAGCCGGACCGGGTCCTCCTGCAGCTTCTGGACGACGCCTGCCAGACCTTCGCGGCGCTCCGCCGCTGGCATTCCATGGAGGCGGCGCTGGACACGCTGGCGGCAGAGAGGGGAGGGGCAGGAGATGGCGCCGCCGCCGGTGTATAGCGTCTTGACCTCCCGGAACGGGTTCGTCTACCGGGGCGGTGACCGCGAGGGGGCCACCCGGTGCTACCGGGTGGCGGTCCGGGACGCGGCAGAGACGGGCGAAGTGTCGGCGGTCCTCATGGTGGACTCCGTGGTGATCGAACGGTGGGAGCGCTCCACCGCCAAGAGCGTACGTCTGGATTTCCTGCCGGAGTGGATCGAGCGGCTGGTGATCCGAGCCGGCAAGAGGCTGCATTTCTTTGGAATGGAGGAAGACAAGGGGTGAGCGAGCTTTTCGAAGTGAGGACACAGATCACGAAGCTGGTGGAGCAATTGATCACGATCCGCTATCAGATGAAGGGCGTTCAGGCGAGCGTGCCCGCGAGCTCCGTGGAAAGCTCTCTGGATGACCTCGACGCCGTTTCGGACGTGCCGACGGAGATCCGGACGGTCATCGGCAACTGCATCAACGACTCGCTCGATCCGCTGATCCGGGACCTTCTCGATCTGGTGAAGCAGGAGCCCGGCGCTGCCCTGGCGAACGGCGAGGCCGGCCGGGGATGAGCGACGCCGGAATCCTCAAGCGGTGGATCAACCGGCTGATGAAGGAGATCAACGGCCTCACCCGGCAACTCGCCGCCCTCGGCGACGAGTTGCCGGCAGCAGGCGAGGCCGTGGGAGGCCGCTTCCGCCCTCCGTTCCAACTAGATGCAGACCGTGGCGAGGGTTGTTGAGACAGAATGCCTCCTCCCCAAGCAGGCCGTTTTCCCGGGCCATCTCCACTTTCGCCCAGCCTTCACCCCATTACTGTCAGCCCTCTCGTTCTTTCTCGAAGCCTGCGGCAAGGTAGTGCTGGAACGCGCCGGCGCCATCCTGGAAGAGCGGGTGACGGCGACGCCCGGCTGATCCTGGCCCCCTTCGTGACGGGGTGACGTCTTCGCGCCGTTCCCCCCGGGAGGAGCCTTTCTCCCGGGGTTTTTCTTGACCCCATATGGGGATCCTGTACAGGATGGCCCCATGAGAGCCATTTTCCCTGACATCGAGGACGAGGTTTATCGGAGTCTGATGAACCTCGGTCGTGAAGCCCAGGACCTGGGATGAGCTCTTGATGACATGCTCGACCCTTGATCCTGGCTGTTGACACGGACGTCCTGATGGCATGGGCGACGGTGCTGAGCCCGGGCCACGTTATGAGACTCCTCTCGCGGCCGGGACCCGCCTTGTCAGTGTCACGCCTTCGTGACAGGCTGCACTCTAGGTATATGGACCCGTCTCGGGTCCGCCGCCCCTCGTGTCGGCGCGCGGCCGGCCCGGGGGAGGCAGAGGACGAGCGCTCTTGGTGTTTTTTTCAACCCCCCTAGCCGGACCAATCCGCGGATGACTGGACGCAGCCCCTCAGGCCGGCCTGGCTCGACGCTGGTCGATCTGCTCCGCCTGCGCGCCGAGGAGCGGGGGGAGGCGCGTGCCTATACCTTCCTCGCGGACGGCGAGGCCGAGGAGGGGACCCTCTCTTATGCCGGGCTGGACCGCCAGGCCAGGACCATCGGCGCCGCCCTCGCCCGTCTGTCGGCGGCCGGCGAGCGGGTGGTGCTGCTCTTCCCGCCGGGCCTCGAGTTCATCGCCGCCTTCTTCGGCTGCCTCTACGCCGGTGCGGTGGCGGTGCCCGCCTATCCGCCGCGGTCCCAGCGTGGCCTCCCTCGTCTGCTGTCGATCCTGAGCGACGCCCGGCCGCGGGTGGTGCTGACCACCCGGGCGCTCCTCGGCAAGACCCGGCCGCTCCTCGCCCGGCTCGCGGCGGACGGCGTCGCGGTCGATTGCCTGGCTACCGATGACCTGGCGCCCGAGGGGGCGGAGGCCTGGACGGCACCGGACATCGATGGCGGCACCCTGGCCTTCCTGCAGTACACCTCGGGTTCCACCTCCACCCCCAAGGGGGTCATGGTGAGCCACGCCAACCTCCTCCACAACGAGGAGATCATCCGCCAGGCGTTCGGCCAGTCGGCGGAGTCGGTGATCCTGGGGTGGCTCCCCCTCTACCACGACATGGGGCTCATCGGGAACGTGCTGCAGCCGCTCTACGTGGGCGCGCCCTGCATCCTGATGTCGCCCGTCGCCTTCCTCCAGAAGCCGTTGCGCTGGCTCGAAGCCATCGGCCGCTACCGGGCGACCACCAGCGGCGGCCCGGACTTCGCCTATGCCCTGTGCGCGGCGCGGATCGGGGAGGAGCAGAGAGCCGGGCTCGACCTCTCCTCCTGGCGCGTCGCCTTCAACGGCGCCGAGCCGGTGCGGGCCGAGACCATGGAGCGGTTCGCCGCCGCCTTCGCCTCCTGCGGCTTCCGCCGCGAGGCGTTCTATCCCTGCTACGGCCTCGCCGAGGCGACCCTGTTCGTCACCGGGGGGACGCTGGGCGATCCGCCGCGGGCCGTGCCGTTCGACGCCGCCGCTCTGGAGAAGGACCGGGCAGTGCCGCCGGAGCCCGGCAGGGCCGCGCGCGAGCTGGTGGGCTGCGGCCAGGCGTGGGGGGGCCAGGAGGTGCTGGTGGTGGACCCCGCCACCTCCGCGGCCCGCCCTGCGGGCACGGTGGGGGAGGTCTGGGTCGCCGGACCCAGCGTCGCCCATGGGTATTGGCGCAATCCCGAAGCCACCGAGCGGGACTTCCACGCCCGCCTCGCCGACGAGCCGGAGGCCGGGCCGTTCCTGCGCACCGGCGACCTCGGGTTCTTTCAGGACGGCGAGCTGTTCGTCACCGGCCGGCTCAAGGACCTGATCATCCTGCGCGGCCGGAACCTCTATCCCCAAGACGTGGAGCTCACGGCGGAGCGGGCCCACCCGGCCCTGCGCCCGGGGTGCGGCGCCGCCTTCGCCGTCGAGGCCGGCGGCGCGGAGCGGCTGGTCGTCACCCTGGAGATGGAGCGCCGGGCGGACGGCGCGAGCCCCGAGGCGGTGGCGGAGGCGGTCCGCCGCGCCGTGGCCGAGGAGCACGAGGCCCAGGTCCACGAGGTGGTCCTGCTCCGCGCCGGCACCATCCCCAAGACCTCCAGCGGCAAGATCCAGCGCCACGCCTGCCGGGCCGGCTACCTCGCCGGCGGCCTGGAGGTGGTGGGACGGAGCGCCCTCGATCCCGCCGCCCCCGGCGAGACGGAGACCGTCCTCTCCCGGGAGTCGCTCCTCGCCCTGGAGCCCGGCGAGCGCCCCGCTGTCCTGGAAGCCTGGCTTCGAGACCGGGCGGCGCGGCTGCTGCGGACCTCCAGCGCGCGCATCGAGCCCGGCCTGCCGCTCACCGCCGCCGGGCTCGACTCGCTGGCCGCGGTGGAGCTGCGGCAGGCGGTGGAGCAGGACCTCGGCGCCACCGTGCCGCTCACCGGTCTCCTGGAAGGGGCCACGGTGGCGGAGATCGCCGCCGGCGTGCTGGAGGATCTGGCGGGAGGGGGGCTGGCCGCGGGGGCTGCCCTGGTGCCCGGGGAGCCGGCGGCCGAATTCCCCTTGTCCCACGGCCAGCAGGCCCTCTGGTTCCTGCAACGCCTGGCCCCCGGAAGCGCCGCCTACCACATCACCGCGGCCGTGCGCGTGGCCGGCGATCTGGACGTGCCGGCGCTCCACCGGGCGTTCCAGGCCCTGGCCGACCGGCACCCCGCCCTGCGCACCACCTTCCACGCTGGGGAGGGGGGGGAGCCGTTCCAGCGGGTCCACGAAAGGTTGGAGGTGGGCTTCGTCCTGGAGGACGCCGCCGGGCTGGGGGAGGGGGTCCTCGCCGGCCGCCTCGCCGCCTTCGCCCACGCGCCGTTCGTCCTCGAGACCGGGCCGCTGCTGCGCGCCGCCGTCTTCGCGCTGGGGGAGGCCGGCCACGCTTTGGTGCTGGCGGTTCATCACCTGGTCGCGGACTTCACCTCGCTCTCCGTCGCCTTCGGCGAGCTGGCCCGGCTCTACGAGCTGGAGGCCGCCGGCGCCCCGTCCCAGCTAGCCCGGCTCGACCTCGCGCCGCTGCCGGTGTCCTATGGCGACTACGTGCGCTGGCAGGCCGGGCGGTTCGCCGGTCCCGAAGGGGAACGGCTGTGGGAGCACTGGCGGCAGGCGCTCGCCGGACCGCCGCCGGACCTGGACCTGGTCACCGACCGGCCGCGCCCGTCGGTGCAGACCGACCGCGGCGCCTCCATGGCTCTGGCGCTGGGGCCGGACCTCTCTCTAGCGGTGCGGGAGCTGGCCCGGTCGTCCGGGGCAACCCTCTTCACCACGCTGCTGGCGGCGTTCCAGACTCTCCTCCACCGCTACACCGGGCAGTGGGACTTCGCGGTCGGCGCGCCCGTGGCCGGCCGCAACGCGCCGGAGCTGGCGGACCTGGTGGGCTACTTCGTCAATCCCGTGGTGCTGCGCGCGCCGCTGGGGGACGAAGGGGCCGATTCCACCTTCGCCGCCTTCCTGGGGCGGGTCCGGCGCGTGGCGCTGGAGGCGTTCGAGCACCAGGAGCTCCCCTTCGCCCTGCTGGCCGAGCGCCTGCAGCCCAGCCGCGACCCCAGCCGGTCGCCGCTCTTCCAGGCCATGCTGGTGCTCCAGACCGCCCGCCGGCCGGGGCAGGAGGCGCTCGCCCCCTTCGCCCTCGGCGAGTCCGGGGCGGAGATCTCCCTCGGGCCGCTGGCCCTCACCTCCCTATCCCTGCCCGAACGGCCGGCGCAGCTCGACCTCACAATGGCGCTGGCCGAAGGAACGGGGGAGGGGAGGGGCGGCCTCGCCGTCTCCCTCCAGTTCAACGCCGACCTGTTCGACCCGGCCACGGCCGGCCGCATGCTGGGGCACTTCCGGACGCTCCTCGCGGCCGCCGCCGCCGCTCCGGAACGGACCCTGGGCGACCTCCCCCTGCTCGCAGCGGCCGAGCGCGACCAGCTCCTGGTGGAGTGGAACGCCACGGCAGAGGAGTACCCGCGGGAGCGCCTCCTCCACGAGCTGTTCGAAGAGCAGGCGGAGCGCACGCCGGACCGGGTGGCCCTCGAGTCCGGCTCGCTGGCCCTCACCTACCGGGAGCTGGAGAGCCGGGCCAACCGGCTCGCCAACCATCTGATCCGTCTGGGGATCACCCCCGAGACGCCGGTGGGGGTGCACCTGGAGCGCTCGGCCGACGTGGCCGTGAGCGTCCTCGCCCTCCTCAAGAGCGGCGCGGAGTATCTGCCGCTCGATCCGGCCTACCCGCCCGAGCGCGTCGCCTACACGCTGGAGGACGCCGGAGCCCCTCTGGTCCTGACCCTCCAGCACCTGGAGCCCTCCCTCGATAAGTATGTAAAGGATGGAGGCCGCCGGCTGCGTCTGGACGCGGACTGGCGAGAGGTCGCCCGGGAGCGCGCGGTTCGCCCGGGATTGCCGGCAGGGCGGGCGGACCCGGAGAGCGCCGCCTACCTCATCTATACGTCCGGCTCGACCGGCCTCCCCAAGGGGGTGCAGGTGCGGCACCGCGGGGTGGTCAACTTCCTGTCCTCCATGGCGCGGCGGCCGGGCCTCGGCGCCGGCGATGTGCTGGCCGCGGTCACCACGCTCTCGTTCGATATCGCCGGCCTGGAGCTGTACCTGCCGTGGACCGTGGGGGCGCGGGTGGTCCTGGTGTCGCGGGAGGACGCGGCGGACGGCACCCGGCTGCTCGCGCTGCTGCGCCGGACGGGGGCCACGGCCATGCAGGCGACGCCCTCCACCTGGCGCCTGCTCCTGGCCGCCGGCTGGGAGGGGGATCCCCCGATCACGGCCCTCTGTGGCGGCGAGGCGCTTCCCCGGGACCTGGCCGAGGCGCTCCTGGCGCGCGCGCCGTCGGTCTGGAACCTCTACGGGCCCACCGAGACCACGATCTGGTCGGCGGTGCACCAGGTGCTGCCCGAGGAGACGGCCCCCGTCGCCCCCCTGGGCCGGCCGATCGCGAACACCGGCATCTACATCGTGGACGCCGCGCTGCGGCCCGCGCCCACGGGCGTGCCCGGAGAGCTGCTCATCGGCGGCGACGGCCTGGCCCGGGGCTATTTCCGGCGCCCGGCCCTCACCGCCGAGCGCTTCGTCCCCGATGGGGTGAGCGGCGCCGCCGGGGCGCGGCTCTACCGCACGGGCGACCTGGCCCGCTGGCGCGCCGGCGGCACCCTGGAGTTCCTGGGCCGGCTCGACCATCAGGTGAAGATCCGCGGCCACCGAGTCGAGCTGGGCGAGGTGGAGGCGGCGCTGACCTCCCACCCCGCGGTAGCGCAGGCGGTGGTCGCCGCCCGCCAGGATCCCACGGGCGGACAGCGGCTGGTGGCGTACCTGGTGGGCCCTCACCCCCCGGCCCCCTCTCCCGCCTCCCCGCCACCCTCCCCGGGAGAGGGGGAGGTCTCCACCGCTGAGCTGCGCCGCTTCCTGGCTGAGCGGCTGCCCGAAGCGTTCGTTCCTTCTCTGTTCGTCACCTTGCCGGCGTTCCCCCTGACGCCCAACGGCAAGGTTGACCGCAAGGCCCTGCCGGCGCCGGAGCTGGTACGGCGCGAAGGGCCGCGGGAGGCCCCGCGCTCGGAGGTGGAGCGGGCGGTCGCCGCGGTGTGGAAGGAGGTCCTGGGCATCCCCGAGGTGGGGCTGCACGACAACTTCTTCGACCTCGGCGGCCACTCGCTCCTCGCCGCCCAGGTGCACGCGCGGCTGCTGCGCTCCCTGGGACGCGACCTGTCGCTGGTCGACCTCTTCAGGTATCCGACAGTGGCCACTCTGGCCCGCCACCTGAGCCCGGAGGAGGCGGCGCCCGCGCCGGCGGCTCCCGTGTCGAAGAGAGAGCCGGCGGCGGGCAGGGACA
>DASPJI010000472.1:0-8357 GCA_035628695.1 Thermoanaerobaculia bacterium
ACTTGCCCTGGCAGTAGGTGAGGGCCGTGGCCATCACCGCCGCGTCGGTCGAGTCGATCATCAGCGGCACCTTGACCATGCGGACGAGCCGGTCGAGGAAGGCCTCCATGTCGCCGATCTCGTTGCGGTCCGGGTCCTGGAGGCAGACGTCGAGGATCTGGGCCTGGGAGCGGACCTGGGCGCGGCCCACCTCGGCCGCGGCCTCGTACTGGCCGGCCTGGATCAGCTTCTTGAACTTGAGGCTGCCGAGGACGTTGGTGCGCTCGCCGACCAGCAGCGGCCGGTTGTCCTCCGTCAGCTCCACGGCCTCGAGGCCCGAGACGAGGCTCCGCCGGTGGTGGGGGATGCGCCGCGGCGCCCTCCCCTCGACCAGCCGGGAGAGGGCGGAGACGTGCGCCGCCGTGGTGCCGCAGCAGCCGCCCACCAGGTTGAGCCAGCCGGCGTCGAGGAAGCGGCCGAACACCTTCTCGAAGTCCTCCGGCCCCTCGGTGTAGAGCCCCTCCTCGTCGGGGAGGCCGGCGTTGGGGACGCAGGCCACCCGCGTGCGGCAGATCTCGGACAGCGTGCGCAGGTGGTCGGTCATCAGGCCCGGACCGGTGGCGCAGTTCAGGCCCACATAGAGGAGGTCGGCGTGGAGGAGCGACACCGCCAGCGCCTCGGCGTCCTGGCCGGCGAGCATGGTGCCGGTGGTCTCGATGGTGGCCGACACCGCCACCGGGATGCGCCAGCCGGCCAGCTCGAAGGCGCGCTCGATGCCGATCAGGGCGGCCTTGATGTTGCGCGTGTCCTGGGCGGTCTCGACGAGCAGGTAGTCGGTGCCGCCGGCCATGAGGCCGAGGGCCTGGACCCGGAAGTGCTCGATCAGCTCCTCGAAGGTGATGCCGCCGGTCACCGAAATCGCCTTGGTGGTCGGGCCCATCGAGCCGCAGACGAAGCGCTCCTTGCCGGGCCGGTCGTGGCGGGCGCAGGCCTCGCGGGCGATGCGGGCGGAGGCGGCGTTGAGCTCGAACGCCTTGTGGGCGAGGCCGTACTCGGCCAGCACCAGCGGCGTGCCGCCGAAGGAGTTGGTCTCCACAATGTCGCAGCCGGCGGAGAGGTAGGCCTCGTGTACGCCGTCGACCACGTCGGGCCGGGTGGCGCAGAGGTTCTCGTTGCACCCCTCGAGCTCGGGGCCGCCGAAGTCCTCGGCGGTCAGCCGCACCCCCTGGAGGGCGGTGCCGGTGGCGCCGTCGAGCACCAGGACGCGCTGATCGAGGGCGGCGAGCAGAGCCGCCGTCCGCGCCTCGAGGCCGGCGGGGCGGTCGGGGATGGGAACCTCGAAGACCGGATCGGGCTTCAACACGTCACTCAAGGGATCTCCTCCTGGCGGGCAACAAAAAACCCGCCTCGCATGCATCACGAGACGGGCTTTTCGCACCGCGGACACTTGGTTGCCAGCCCCTGTTGCGTCGGATCATGACGGGGGCGAGCCGCATCCTCGCTTGCGCGAGAGGGCACCTTGGGTGTCCGTCCCAGGTTGCCGAGCCCGGCGGGTGAGGGCCGAGCCGCTCGTAATGCGTTATTGAGCTTAGCGGAGTCCGGTGGGACTGTAAAGACGGCCGCAGCGGCCCGTCACTCCCTCGGGCTCACCACCACAACCTCGAACGTTCGAAGGAGTATCCCCATGAAGAAGAAGTCGAAGAAGCTCGGCCTCAGCCGCGAGACCCTGACCAATCTCACCCCCGGCGCCCTGGAGCAGGCGGGGGGAGGCGCGCCGGCGACCTGGTACAACTGTCCGTGCCAGGAGAGCGTCCTGGTCTGCAGCATCCAGAAGACCTGCGTCAGCTGCGTGGCCACCGACACCTGCACCGTCGAGGCCTGACCGTCCGCGAGCGGGGCTCCCCCTGGAAGGGGGGCCCCGCTTTCTCTTTCTTCCACTCCGGCGACCCGCTCCACCCTCCGGCAAGCACCATCAAATTAGGACACCTAACGTCCCTCCCACAAGAAGCAGAAGGAGATCCCCATGAAGAAGAAGACGAAGAAGCTCGGCCTGACCCGCGAGACCCTGACCAACCTCAACTCCGCGTCTCTCGAGCATGCCGCCGGCGCGGTGTCGGGCGGCCACAAGACCTGCTGCCAGGAGAGCAACGTGATCTGCAGCGTCCAGCACACCTGCGTGAGCTGCGTGGCCACGGACGCGACCTGCGCCTAGAGACCGGCGCCAGTCGGAGAGTTTCATGAAGAAGAAGGCGAAGAAGCTCGGCCTGCACCGCGAGACCCTCGCCCATCTCGCCCCCGAAGCCCTCGGGCTCGTGGCGGGGCAGGCGACCTATCTCAACTGCCCGTGCCAGGAGAGCATCCTGGTCTGCAGCGAGGTGCACACCTGCGTGAGCTGTGTGCAGAGCGAAGACTGCGGATAGCCGGTCACCTGCCGGAATACCGAAGGAGATGCCATGAAGAAGAAGGCGAAGAAGCTCGGCCTGACCCGTGAGACCCTCACCAACCTCAACTCCGAAGCCCTCGGGCTGGCGGGACAGGCGGCGGTGGCGCCGGTGGCGGGCACGTTCTTCAACTGCCCGTGCCAGGAGAGCCAGATGATCTGCAGCGTCATGCACACCTGCGTGAGCTGCAACCGTACGGAAACCTGGGCCTGATCACCGGCACCCGCCGCGTGAAGGAGATCCTATGAAGAAGAAGGCGAAGAAGCTCGGCCTGACCCGCGAGACGCTCTCCAACCTCGCCCCCGAATCCCTCCAGATCGCCGCTGCGAGGGCGCTGGCGACCGATCCGGCGGGGCCGGCGGTGGGGACCTGGCTCAACTGCTGTCAGGAGAGCATCATGGTGTGCAGCGTGCGCGAGAGCTGCGTGAGCTGCAACACCACCGGCGGCACCATCATCGCCGTCGGGTAGTCTCCGGGCGGCACTCGGGACCTGCCGTGAGGCCCCCTTCCCGGAGGGGGCCTCGTTGCTTCAGGAAATCAGATCTTCAGCTTCGCCATCAGCTTGTTGATGGCGACGGCGCTCTGCATGACATAGAAGTGGAGGGAGGGGACGCCGCGCTCCAGGAGCTCCTGGGACTGTTGGAGGGCCCACTCGACGCCGATGTCCACCACGTGCTCGGGCTTGGCGGCGAGGACCTCGTCGGCGAGGGCGGTGGGGATCTCGACGAAGAAGCTGCTGGGGAGCGTCGAGAGCTGCTTCTGCGACGTCAGGATCTTCAGCCCCGGGATGATCGGCGCCGTGATCCCCTGCTCCCGGCAGACGTCCAGATAATGGAAGTAGTGCTGGTTGTTGAAGAACATCTGGGTGACCACGTAGTGGGCACCGGCGTCGATCTTCTCCTTGGCGCGGCGGGCGTCGAGCATCAGGTTCGGCGCCTCGAAGTGCTTCTCGGGGTAGCCGCCGACGCCGATACAGAAATTGGACGGCTCGGCGTCGAGGAGGTTCTCCTCCAGGTACTTGCCGCGGTTCATGCAGGCGATCTGCTGCACCAGGTCACAGGCGTAGACGTTGGCGCTGCGGCCGTACTGGAGCGGCTTCGAGAAGCCGCTGTCGTCGCCGCGCACCGCGAGGACGTTGTCGATCCCCAGGTAGCGGAGCTCGATCAGGAAGTCCTCGGTCTCCTCGCGGGTGAAGCCGCGGCAGAGGATGTGGGGCACCGCGTCGACGTGGTACTTGTTCTGGAGCAGCGCGCAGACGCCCAGGGTGCCCGGCCGTTTGCGCTTGACCCGGCGCTGGATGCCCTGGGGCGTCTCCTCGTAGATCACCTCGGCCGCATGGCTGGTGATGTCGATGAACGGCGGGTGGTACTTGACCAGCTGGTCGATCAGCGCGAGCAGCCCCTGCACGTCACCGCCGCGCAGGGGGGGGATGATCTCGAAGCTGATCAGCGGCCGGTCGGCCTGCGCGAGATGCTCGGTGACCTTCATCAGTCGTAGCGGGCTTCCAGCCGGACCTTGACCTTGCTGATGAACGGGACGACGTATTCGAGGATCGGGTGGTCGAGGCGGTAGACCTTGGCCTCCCCCTCGAAGCCCTCCTTCTTGCTGACCCGGTCGATGAGCTTGCCGTCCTTGTCGAGGAAGTCCAGGGTGTAGGTGACCACCCACTCGTCCTCGTTGGGGTTCTCGGTGTCGAACGCCGCCGTCAGGGTGGTCTGGGTCTCGGACGCGGCGCCGGGCCGGAACCGGCCGGCGATGCCGCCGCTGCCACCCTGCCCCTGGCTGAACTCGAGATTGCGCACCTTGACCGGCCCCACCGTGGCCTTGAGGTCCACGAGCTTGCCGGTCCTGAACGGGACCGTGGTCTCGAAACGGAGGCTGCCCTCCTCGGCGGCGAACGCCCGCGAGGGGGAGACGACCGGGATCAGAGCCCACAGCAACCCGAAAACAACCCACTTCCGCATACTGCCTCCTTGGCGGGGGCCAGCGTATCCGCAGCCCCCTCCGGGGTCAAGAGACCATCTCCCGCCCCGCTCTGCCAGAAACGCCCCCGCGACGCCGATCCCCTCTCCGGAGGCGGGAGAGGGGAGGTGGGCAAAACCAACACGGACTGACACGGACCATCACGGACCATCACGGACCGGCGGAGCAGTGGCAGGGGGAGAGAACGAAACCGAAGCTGCACAGCCGTACAGGACCGCTGTGTCTCCGAGGTGAGCGTGTAGCTCATCCGGGGTTCCAGGGTCCAAGCGGCCAAGGGAGGGAGTTAGCGCTCGGCTCCCGAGGCCTAGCCGGACAGGAGCTAGAACTCATGCCCAGCCACAGTGATCGTACGCCTTCGCGCGTCGATCTGTCCCGTCCCACCGAATCCACCCGCCGTCATCTCTACGAGCTGGTGGTCCGCGTCTACTTCCATCCCACTCCTGAAGAGGTGGAGAACGCCCAGGCGGATCCCGGCAACCACTGGGTGCCGGACTACGGTCCCGACGAGGCGCGCCTCCACGTCTTCTATGCCTATGGCCGCTGGTTCGCGGTCTGGGAGGCGTTGGAGGAGAGGAAGGAGACCGGACCGCTGCCCGAGTGGCGGCGCTGGTCGGTGGTGCGGATCGTCGAGGACCGGGACCCGTCCAGCGCGACCGGTGTGACCTTTCTCGAGGTCTGACACCGCTACGGAGGCGGGTCCCTCCTCTCGGGGCCTGCCGCTCTCTCCGACGCTCCCTTCGCGGAGCGCTCCATCTAGATAAGGAAGGACTTCCTTCGCCGGGACGACCTCCGGGCCGTCCCGGCCCTCCCCTGCGGGCTCGCTCCGTACCGTTTCCCCGCGGCAGGGAAGTGTTCCGGCGCGGCGCCGAAGTCGTACGGAGCCATCCCGTAGCACTTCCCTGCGGCCGGGAAGTGTTGAGGAATGGCGCCGTAGTGCTTCGCCACCGTCCCGAAGCAGTACGGAGCCGTTCCGTAGCACTTCCCCGCGGCAGGGAAGCGTTGAGGAGTCGCGCCGTAGTACTTCGCCGCCGCGCCAAAGTGGTACGGAGCCGTTCCGTAGCACTTCCCTGCGGGAGGGAAGCGTTGAGGAACGGCGGCGTAGTGTTCCGGAATCGCTTCGTAGTGCTTCGCGCGGGTCGAGGGTCACAGCGGCCCGGCGGAGCGCCGGGGATGGCCTCGCCCAGACGGCTCAGCGCCGCTGCCCGGCCAGGAAGGCGTCGACCAGCTTGCGGGCGATGCTCATCGGGGAGGGGAGGCCCGGCAGGTTGTCGACGGTGAACCAGCCGGCGTCCTCGATCTCGCCGGGCTGCGGGCGGATGTCGCCGCCGGCCCAGTCGGCGGTGAAGCCGATCATCAGGGAGTTGGGGAACGGCCAGGGCTGGCTGCCGAAGTAGCGGATATTGGTGAGCGTCACCCCCACCTCCTCATGGACCTCCCGCGCGACGGTCTGCTCCAGCGACTCGCCGGGCTCGACGAAGCCGGCGAGAGTGCTGTAGACCCCCGGCGCGAAATGGGGCGAGCGGGCGAGGAGCATCTCGTCCCCCCGCCGCACCATGACGATCACCGCCGGCGAGATGCGGGGGAACTGCTGCAGGCCACAACGGGGACAGCGCCGCGCCATCTCGTCCCGCTGGATCTCGGTCGGGGTGGCGCAGCGGCCGCAGAAGCGATGGTTGCGGTCCCAGTCCACGATCTGAACCGCCCGCGCCGCGAGACGCCAGGTCTCCTCGTCCACCAGGGCCCAGAGCGCGCGCAGTCCGATGAAGGAGAGCCCCGCGGGAGGCTCGGACTCCGCCGCCAGCTCCACCGTATAGCAGAGGCCGCCGCCCAGCTCGCCGGCGCGGTGGGACGTCCCCACGGCGGGGAGACCCAGCTGCGGCCACTCGGCGCCGGCCACCAGCCGGGCCAGCCCGTCCTCGACCCGGACCAGCAGCTCGTTGCCGCGGAAGGCGAGCCAGAAGGCTGGATTCATCCGGCCGCCTCCTGGGCGACCACCTCCCAGACGTTGACGTCGCCGCCGCTCGCCACCCCGTAGTGGCCGGCGGCGGCACGCCAGATCACCTCGCCGGCGACGCGCGGGTCCCGGCCCTGGAAGCGGTTCATGCTCGTCGCCGTCCGGTCGGGGTTGACGCAGAGGAACCGGAGGTCCGGCCGCTCCTGGGCCAGCGCCTGGCAGAAGCCGCGCAGGCCGAACTTGGTGGCGCAGTAGGGGGCCAGCTCCGCCATGCCGGCGTAGCCGAGGTCGCTGCCGACCTGGATCACCGTCTCCCGCACGTACGGCAGGAGGGCCCGTGTGAGGAGGATCGCCCCCACCAGGTTGGTCTCGAGCTGCGAGCGGATCTCCTCCTCCGTCTGCTCGCTCAGCGGGTTCCAGACGATCACGCCGGCATTGTTGACCAGCGCCGTGACCTCGCCGAAGCGCTCGAACAGGCGATCGCTGAAGCCGCGGATGCTCGCCGGCTCGCGTACGTCGAGCTCCCAGGCCCAGGCGTCCGGCGCTCCCGCCCGCCGGCACTCCCCGGCCACTGTCTCGGCGGCACCCGGGTCCCGGTGATAGGTCACCAGCACGCGCCAACGGTGGCGGGCGAACTGCAGCGCCGCCTCCCGGCCGATGCCGCGGCCTGCGCCGGTGATGACGACGAGGTCACCGCGGGTCACGGAAGTGGCTTCCATGTTCCCAAGGACTTAGCGATGGCACTGAACCTGCACAGGTACAGCGCCCCCGGCCGGGACCACCCGAAACGGGCACAGAGACAGGAGGCGGGATGGCTTCGTTTCCATGGCTTACCGGCTTCGAGAGCACGCAGATTCATGGTACTGGAAAGGACGTGCTCTGGGGCACCCATCACCTTCAGCGCTGGCGGCACGACCTCGAGCTGGTCCGCGCCAGCGGCGTCACCACGCTGCGCTATCCGGTGCCGTGGCACCGGATCGAGGCACGGCCGGGCCGGTATGATTGGGCCTGGATGGACGAGGTGCTGGCCTACATGCGGGAGGCGGGGCTGGAACCGATCGTGGACCCGATCCATCACACCTCCTTCCCCGAGTGGATCAAGGGAGGATTCGAGAACCCGCGCTTCGCCGATCTCTACCAGGCCTTCGTGGGGGAATTTGCCCGGCGGTACCCGTGGGTCCGCAAGTACACCATCTTCAACGAGCCGTTCGTAACTACGCTGTTCTGCGGCAGCGAAGGGATCTGGTACCCCTATGCCCGGAGCCAGAGGCGGTTCGTCCGCATGATGGTGCAGGTGGGGCGCGCCATCTGCGGCATCAGCGAAATGCTCCAGGAGTTGGTGCCGGGCGTGGAGCTCATCCATGTCGATACCTGTGAACACCATCAGGCAATGGACGCGGGTTCGCGCGAGAAGGTCGAGTTCCTGAATCACAGACGGTTTCTCTTCCACGACCTGATCACCGGCAGGATCGACGAGGCGCACCCGCTGTACGCCTATCTGAGGCACAACGGCTTTCTGAAGAAGGAAATGCGGTGGTTCCGGAGCCACCCGGCCCGCATCGACGTGCTCGGCCTCGACTACTACTCCCACAGCGAACAGCAGCGCTACCGGAACCGTGTCCGGTTTTACAGGGCCCCCGCCCGCGGGTTCGCCGCGGTCGCCGGCGACTATATCGAGCGGTACGGCCTGCCGGTCATGCTGTCGGAGACCAACATCAAGGGGCGGGTGTCGGATCGCCTGAGCTGGTTGAAGCACATGGCGGAGGAGTGCGGCAAGGTCGTTGCCGCCGGCGCCGACTTCCGGGGGTTCTGCTGGTTCCCCTTCGTGGATTCGACCGACTGGTGCTCCCTGGTGTGCAGGGCCGAGAAGAAGGTGGACGCCGTGGGCATCTATTGGCTCGACGACGACCGGTGGGCCCGGCACGCTTCGGAGCTCTCGGACTGCTTCGGCAGGCTGGCGAGGGGGGAGATGTCGGTCCAGGCGCTGCCGTCCTACCGGT
>DASPJI010000473.1:0-8457 GCA_035628695.1 Thermoanaerobaculia bacterium
GGGCGAGCGCCGCGCCCGGGCTTCGATGAGCTGGTGCGCGCAGACGCCGGGATAGTCCAGGGTCGTGTCGTTCCACCCGGCCAGCACCTGCCGCCGCTCAGTCTCCGGCAGCACCGGCAGCTCGGACAGGCGCCGCTCCGGCGCCGCGGCGATCCCTTCGAGGATCGTCCGGTAGTGGGCCGAGAAACGCTCGATGGTGGCGGCGTCGAACAGGTCCGAGCTGTACTCCCAGGAAATACCGAGCCCCGCCCCGGTCTCCATCACGTAGGCCTGGAGGTCGAAGAGCGACGTCTCCGCGGGCTGCGGCAGCGGCTCCATCGCCAACTCCGAGGCCACGAGGCGTGAAGCCGGCACGTTGAGCAGGTTGAACATCACCTGGAAGAGCGGATTGCGCGACAGGTCGCGCCGCGGCTGCAGCTCCTCCACCAACTGCTCGAACGGCAGGTCCTGGTGCGCCTGGGCGCCGAGGCTCGTCTCCTTGACCCGCTCCAGGAGCCCCGGAAAGCCCGGATCACCCGACAGATCGGTCCGCAGCACCAGGGTGTTGACGAAGAACCCGATCAGGCTCTCCAGGCCGCTGTGGGTCCGGTTCGCGATGGGCGAGCCGATCACGATGTCTTCCTCGCCGCTGTAGCGGCCCAGCAGGGCCTTGAAGGCTCCCAGGAGGACCATGAAGAGGGAGGCGTCGTGCCGCCGCGCCAGGTTCCCCAGGGACTCGGCCAGCTCCTGGGGGAAGGAGGTCCGCCAGCGGCCACCGCGGAAGGTCTGGACGGCCGGACGCGGCCGGTCGGACGGCAGCTCCGTACCCGGCACTCCGGTCAGCCGCTCGCGCCAGTAGCGCAGTTGGCGCTCCAGCACTTCGCCGGTCAGCCACTGCCGCTGCCAGACCGCGAAGTCCGCGTACTGGATCGGCAGCTCGGGTAGCGGCGAGGGGCGCCCCTGGGAGAACGCCGCGTAGAGGGCCGCCACCTCCCGCACCAGGATACCCATGGACCAGGCGTCGGAGACGATGTGATGCATGCCGAAGAGCAGGACGTGATCGGTGCCCTCGCCGTCGAGACGCAGCAGGGCGGCCCGCAAGAGGCCGGGCCGGGTGAGGTCGTACGGCCGCGATCCGCTCACCACCCCGGTGGCGAGCACCGCCTCGTCCCGCCGCCCGGCCGGCAGCCCGGTCAGGTCGACCAGCGGCAGGCCGGTCTCGAAGCCGGGCTCGGTCCGCTGCACCGGCTGGCCTTCCACCTCGGCGAAGCGGGTGCGTAGCGTCTCGTGGCGCCGCCCCACCTCGCGGAGACTCCGGCGCAGCGCGCCCAGGTCCAGAGGCCCGGTGAGGCGCATTCCGCCCGACAGGTTGTAGAAGGGGTTCCCCGGCATGAGCCGGTCCAGGAACCAGAGCCGCTGCTGCGCGTAGGAGAGCGGCCGGTCCCCCTGGCGCGGCACCGGCCGGATTTCGGGTGCGCTCGCCACGCCGTCCATCTCCCCTTCCAGCGCCTGCGCCAGCCCCGCGACCGTGGGCGCCTCGAACAGCGCGCGGAGGGGCAGCTCCAGGCGGAAGAAGTCGCGGATGCGCGCCAGGAGCGAGGTGCCCAGGAGCGAGTGGCCGCCCAGCTCGAAGAAGCTGTCGTGGATGCCCACCGGCTCGATGCCCAGGAGCTCCTGGAAGAGCCCGGCGAGCCAGCTCTCGCGGTCGGTCGAGGGGGGGACGTAGGGGTTCCGCAGGCTCGGCCGGGCATGACGCCCGCCCACGATCCCTGAACGCTCCGCGACCACCGGAGCGGCCGGCAGGCTCGCGGCGTCCGAGGCGCCGACCACCACGACCTCGGCGCCCAGGGCTTCGAGCTCCCGCAGACGGGCGATCCGGCGGGCGATCTCGTCGTCCTCCACCAGGACCAGCCGTGCCCCGGCCGCCACGGCGCGGGCCTGCTCGAAGCCGTCCCCGGAGAGCGCCCCCTGGACGACTTCCTGGCGCTCGGGCCGCCGCCGGGGCGGCGTGGCCCCCGCCTCGTCCGGCCGCCCGGGTTCGATCCAGTAGCTCTGGCGCTCGAAGGGGTAGGTGGGGAGCCGGATGCGGCGGCGGCGCTCACGGGCGGAGAAGCCGGCCCAGTCCACGTCCGCGCCGGCGAGCCAGAGCCTGCCCAGGGTGCCGAGCAGGAACGCCTCGTCCGGCTGGCGGTCGTGCTCGTTGCGGATCGACGGGAGCGCGAGCCGCTCCTCGTCTCCCCCGTCCGCGACCGTCTGTTGCAGGGCCAGCGTGGAGAGGCCGAAGCCGGGCCCCACCTCGAGCAGCAGGCGCGAGGGGTTCTTCCAGAGGGCCGCGAGCCCCTCGGCGAAACGGACCGGCTGGCGCAGGTGACGCACCCAGTACGCCGGGTCCGTGGCCTCGGCGGCGGTGATCCAGGTGCCGGTGACGTTGGAGACGTAGGGCACGCGGGGGGCCGAGAGCCGCACGCCGCGCGCCAGGCGCTCCAGCGCGGGCGCCACCGGCTCCATGGAGCGCGAGTGGAAGGCATGGGTGGTGGGGAGCCGGCGGCTCGGCACCCCCTCCTGCTGGAGCCGCCGCTCGAGGGACGCGACCGCCTCCTCGGGACCGGAGGCCACGCAGACACCCGGGGCGTTGAGCGCGGAGAGGTCCACCTCGGACCTCAGCCAGGGCCGCAGCTTCGCCTCCGGCAGCGGCACCGCGAGCATGGCGCCGGCGGGGAGCGCGTCGATCAGCCGCGCCCGCTCGGCCACCAGCAGGAGAGCGTCCTCCAGCGAGAGGACCCCGGCGAGGCAGGCTGCCACGTACTCTCCCAGGCTGTAGCCGAGCAGGGCGTCCGGCTGGATTCCCCACTCGCCCAGCAGGCTGGCGAGGGCATATTCGACCGCGAAGACGGCGGGCTGGGCATGCAGGGTCCGGTGGAGGCGGCGAGCCGCCTCGTCGTCGCCACGCGGAGCGCGGCCCAACATGCGCCGCAGGTCCGGCCGCCCCGCCGCGGTCTCTTCCTGCACGGCAGGGAAGATCACCTCCCGCAGGTCACAGCCGAGCCGTGGGCGGAGCAGCTCGGCGCAACGGTCGAGCGCCTCGCGGAAGCCGGGCTCCGCTTCGTAGAGGCCGCGGGCCATCCCTGGATAGTGGTCGCCGACGCCGGGGAGGAGGAACGCCACCGGCCGGCCCCCCTCTTCGCGTACGGCGCCGAGGAGCCGCCGGGGGTCCCGGTTGGCGAGCGCCTGCCGGGCGTCCTCTACATCGCGGCAGACCAGCGCCCGGCGATGCGGGAAGACCCGGCGCCCCACCTGCAGCGTGAACGCCACGTCGGCCAGGCTGCGCTCCGGATGCGCTTCCAGGTCGGCCGCCAGGTTGTCGGTGGCGCGCTCCAGCGCCGTCTCCGTCTTCGCCGACAGGAGCAGGAGCTGCCAGGGGCGCGACGGGCCGGAGGGCTCCTGCTCCGGCGCCTCCTGCAGGATCACGTGCGCGTTGGTGCCGCCGAGCCCGAACGAGCTGACCCCGGCGCGGCGAGGGGAACCGTTGGCCGGCCAGTCGAGGAGCCGGTGGGCGACGTAGAACGGGCTGTTCTCGAAGTCGATGGCCGGGTTGGGCTTCTCGAAGTGCAGGCTGGGGGGGATCTGCCGGTGCTCCAGCGCCAGCGCAGTCTTGAGCAGGCCGGCAATGCCCGCCGCGGCCGAGCAGTGGCCGATGTTGGTCTTGACCGAGCCGATGGCGCAGTAGCCCCGGCGCTCGCTGTCGGGGTTGCCGGCGCGGAACGCCTTGGTCAGCGCGGTTACCTCGATGGGGTCGCCCAACGCCGTGCCGGAGCCGTGGCACTCGACATAGCCGATGGTCTCAGGGTCGACTCCGGCCAGCGCCTGGGCGGTGGTGATCACCTCGGCCTGGCCGTCCACCCCCGGCGCGGTGAAGCCCACCTTGGCCGAGCCGTCGTTGTTCATCGCCGCGCCCAGGATGACGGCGTGGATGGTGTCGCCGTCCGCCACCGCGTCCTCCAGCCGCTTGAGCACCGCCACGCCGACGCCGCCACCATAGACCGAGCCGTCGGCCTTGGCATCGAAGGCGCGGCAGTAGCCGTCCGAGGAGTCGAGCCCCCCGGGCTGGTACATGTAGCCCGACCTCTGGGGTAGCTTGACCGAGACGCCGCCGGCCAGGGCCACGTCACAGGTATAGGAGAGGAGGTTCTGGCAAGCGAGGACCGTGGCCACCAGCGACGTCGAGCAGGCGGTCTGGACGTCCAGGCTCGGCCCCCGCAGGTTCAGCTTGTAGGAAACAAAGGTCGTCAGGTAATCGCGGTCTGTTCCGAGCCCGAGCTGATAGCCGCCGACGGAGCGCAGCAGCTCCGGGTGGCTCGAGAGGTTGAACAGGAAGTAGCTGCTGAGCGTCACGCCGCCGAAGACGCCGATGGCGCCGCGGTAGCGTTCGGGATCGATGCCCGCGTCCTCCAGGGCCTGGTGAGCGTGCTCCAGGAAGAGCCGGTGCTGCGGGTCCATCAGCTCGGCGCTACGGGGCGCGATGTCGAAGAAGCGGGCGTCGAAGAGGTCCGGGTCCGCCAGCACGCCGCGCGCCTTGACGTAGCCCGGATCGGCCAGCACCTCGGGCGGTACCGGGACCTCCAACTCCTCGTCGGAGAAGCGCGACACGCAGTCGGCGCCGGCGGCGAGGTTCCGCCAGAGCTCCTCGACGTCTGCGGCGCAGGGGAAGCGCCCCGCCATGCCAACGATGGCGATGCCTTCGAGCCGGTCGAGATCCTGCTCGCTCAACGGCCCCTCCTGCGGGCGGCCAGCTCCTTCTGCCGGCGGGCCGCCTCGATCTGTTTCTGGGCCCGGTCCTTGGCCCCTTCCAGAGACGCGGCCGAGGATTCGCCGGCCTTCCGGCCCAGGTGCTCGGCCAGGGCCCTGATGTTCGGATAGTTGAACAGCTCTACCAGCGTCAGCTCCCGCCCGAGGACCTGCTGCAGCCGGGCGTGCAGCCGGACGAGGAGCAGCGAGTGCCCCCCGAGGTCGAAGAAGTTGTGCCGGACCCCGACCTTCTCCAAGCCAAGAACCTCCCGCCAGACACCGGCGATGGCCTGCTCCAGGTCCCCCTCAGGCTCCGCGAAGTCGGCCACGCCGCCGTCACCCGGCCCCTCCGGGACCGGCAGGGCCTTGCGGTCCACCTTGCCGTTTGGCGTGACCGGGAGCTTGTCGAGCCGGACGAACGCCGACGGCACCATGTAGGCGGGGAGCCGCTCCCGTAGCGCGTCCCGCAACGCCTCTACCCCCGCGGCGGGGGCGCTTTCGGGATCCAGAACCACATAAGCCACCAGGCGGCGGGAGCCGGCGTCCGGCCCATCCTGCCGGGCGATGACCACGGCCTCGCGCATGCCGGCGAGGCGGCCGAGCACGGCTTCGATCTCGCCCAGCTCGATGCGGAAGCCGCGGATCTTGACCTGCAGATCGGCCCGGCCGACGAAGGTCGCCTGGCCGTCGGGCAGATAGCGGCCGAGATCGCCGGTGCGGTAGACCCGGTCGCCGGGGCGGCCGGTGAACGGGTTGACCCGGAACCGCTCGGCGGTGAGCGCTTCGTCGCCCAGGTACCCCTTGGCGAGGTGGGGGCTCCGCACCCAGATCTCCCCCACCTCTCCGACCCCGGCCAGGGACGGAGGCTCACCGGGCTGGGATGGGGCGGCCACCAGGAGCTGGACGTCCTGCATGCCGCGCCCCAGGGGGAGGATCTGCTTGGACCTCTCCACGCGGGCACCGTCATCCTCCACCACGTGGTAGCCCACGGCGCGCTGGGTCTCCGTGCTGCCGTACAGGTTGACCACGGTGACCCGCGGCGCGAGCGAGCGGATGCGGTCCACGTCGAGCCGGGTGAGGACGTCGCCCACCAGGAGCGTGTAGCGCAACGAGGGGATCTCCACCTGCTCACCTTCGGCCTGTCCCGCGGCGGCGGGCTCGGTGAGGATCTGCACCATGGCCGGCGTCAGATGGGCGACGGTGATCTGCTGGCGTGCCATCCATGCCGCCAGGCGGCCCGGGGTGACGATCTCCTCGAGCTGCGGGATGCACACGGTGCCACCGGTGGTGAGCGGCGTGAACATGTCGCGCTGCAAGGGGTCGTGCGCCAGCCCGGAGAGCATGCTGTAGCGGTCCGTCTCGCCGAGGCCGAAGCGCTCGCACTGCCAGGGGAGGAAGTGGGAGAGCGGCCCATGCCGCCCCTCGATCCCCTTGGGAGTCCCGGTCGAGCCCGAGGTGAAGGCCAGCAGGGCCACATCGTCCGGCCCGACCGTGACGGTGACGCCCTCCGGCGGCAGGCCGGCGAGCAGGGCGCGCGCGCCCTCGGGCCCACCGGCCGGCAGCGACAGACGGCAGGCGGGGCCGAGCTCCGCCAGCAAGGTCTCCAGCTCCGGCGGGACCGGCCCGGCGGCGGCGAGCTCGAGCCAGGCCTTCGGCGCGGCGAGCCGCACCATCTCCGCCAAGCGCGCCGCCGGATAGGCCGGATCGAGCAGCACGAAGGCCGCTCCCACGCGGAGGGTGCCCAGCACCGCCCAGACCACCGGCGCGCTTCGGTGGGCGTAGATGGCCACCCGGTCCCTGCGGCCGACGCCGCTTTCGGCGAGCCGCGCGGCGAGACGGCCGGAAGCCTCCTCCAGGTCGCCGTAGGTCCAGGTCCCCTCCAGGTCGGTCAGGGCGGGCTTCCGCGGCTGGCGGCGGGCCTGCTCGACGAACAGCTCGTGCACCGCGCCGCGCCACTCGTCGCCCAGCGGCGCCACGGGATCGGGCAGCAGCGCCGACGCCTCCGCCGTGAGCAGCGACACCCGATGGATCGGGCCTTCGGGGCGCCCGGCGACCTGGGTGAGCACCTCCTGGTACTGCCGTGCCAGCTCCTCGATGCGCGGCCGGTCGAAGAGGTCGGCGTTGTAGAGGAGGTGGAGGAACAGCTCCTCGCCCGGCTCCTCCGTGACGTAGACGGTGAGGTCGAACTTGGACTCGAGCTCGTGCTTGCCCAGGAGCTGGATCCGCACTCCCCCCGTCACGTCCACCTTCTCCATCGGGAGGTTCAGCATGTTGAACATCACCTGGAAGAGCGGCGTCCGGGACAGGTCGCGCTCGGGCTGGAGATCCGCCAACAGCATCTCGAACGGGACCTCCTGGTGGGAGTAGGCCTCCAGGGCGACCGTGCGGACGCGGCGCAGCAGCTCGCGGAACGTGGGCCGTCCCGAGAGGTCGGTGCGCAGCGCCAGAGTGTTGAGGAAGAACCCGATGAGCCCCTCGAATTCCCGCCGCTCGCGTCCGGCGACCGGCGAGCCCACGACCACGTCCTGCTGGCCACTGAGCCGCGAGAGCAGCAGCTTGAAGGCGGCGAGCAGGACCATGAACAGAGATGCCCGCTCGGACAGGCCGATCGTCTTGAGGCCCGCCGTCAGCTCCGCGGGCATCCTGACCAGGACCGACTCGCCGCGATAGGTCTGGACGGCCGGCCTGGGGCGGTCCAGTGCGAGGTCCAGGCTCGGCGGGCTGCCGGCGAGCTGCTCGCGCCAGTAGGCGAGGTGATCCGCCAGGGCCTGCCCGTTCAGGCGCTGGCGCTGCCAGCGGGCGAAATCGGGATACTGGATCGGCAGCGCCGGCAGCGTCGGGGGCTCACCCGCCGCGAAGGTCCGGTAGAAGGTGATCACCTCACGGACCAGCACTCCCATCGACCAGCCGTCCGAGACGATGTGGTGGGTCGTCAGGAGCAGCACGTGCTCGTCGAGGCTCAGCCGCAGCAGCAGGGTGCGCAGCAGCGGCCCACGCGTGAGGTCGAAGGGCCAGGCCACCTCCTCCAGGAGCCAGCGGTCGGCCTCGCGGCGCCGTTCGGCCTCCGGCAGCGCCGACAGGTCGATCACGGGCAGGCTCCACGGCCGCGGCGGATCGACGACCTGTACCGGCGCGCCGTCCCGCTCCTCGAACCGCGTGCGCAGCGCCTCGTGCCGGCGCACCAGCTCGCCAAAGGCGCGCTCCAGCCGCAGGGGCGCGATCGGGCCCTCGATGCGGAGGGGCGAGGGCATGTTGTAGATCGAGGTCCCCGGCATCAGCAGGTCGAGGAACCAGAGCCGCTCCTGGGAGTACGAGAGCGGAGCCTCCTTCACCCGCTCCGGACGGAGCGGCAGGTCCCCGCCTTCGCGCCAGGCCGCCTCCTCGATCACGGTAGCCAGCCCCGCCAGCGACGGACGCTCGAACATCGTCCGCACCGGCAGCTCGATGCCGAAGGAATCGCGCACCCGCGCCAGCACCTGGGTCGCCAGGAGGGAGTGCCCGCCGAGGTCGAAGAAGTCGTCGAAGGCGCCGATCGCCACGCCGGTCCCCAGCACCTCGCCCCAGATCTCCGCCAGCCACTCCTCCACCGGGGTACGGAGCGGCACGAACTCCCGGTCCCGTGCCCCCGGGGCCCTCTCTGCCGCCTCGCCCTGCGCGACCGGCGCGGTGGGCGCGTCCCGCCTCTCCGCGACC
>DASPJI010000474.1:0-5814 GCA_035628695.1 Thermoanaerobaculia bacterium
AAAGCACTTGTACTGCACGCTGCAGGTGGACCTGTACTGTCCGCCGATGATGACGCAACTGGTCGGGGAGCTGCTGCCCCAGGCGCAGACGCCATTGTCGCAGCTCGCCTCGGCGTTGGCCCGCGCATTGTCCAGGCAGGCGCTGCCAGGACACCCGGCCGTGCTGTAGGCGATGCCGGGAGCCGAGCTCCAGGTACCCGCCATGGGACAGAAGCAGGCGGCTTCGGCCAGGCGCGGCGAAAGCCCGAGCGCCGTGGCGCATAGAGCCGTCGCCATCAGACCGAGGCAGCACCTCAAGAGCCTAGATCTCTTCATCAGGAACCTCCTTGTCGGCAACGTGCCTCGCAACATGCGAGGCACCTATCACGAGCCTCGTGAACCGGTGAAATCACGCTCCACCAGGGCACAAGGCCGGATAACCACCTGGCCTGCGCTTTCTCCTACGGCTCGGCATTGAGCCCTCTTAATTAGGTATACGGATGAGAAGGCGATCACGTTTCACCCCCCTGCCCAGTGCTGGAGGCGAAGGACTGTCCCTCCGCCTCCCTTGTTGAGGGCGCGAGCGTTCCGGGGCGCGGCCTTGGGCACGGCGGCACCCCCAAAAAATTCAGTTGTCAAGGAACCTGGCAAGCAGGCAAAGACCCGCTCCATGGCGGGCGCATGATACACCATGATTGACGTTTTAGCCTAGATTGCGGACAATCAATCCGCGACAGGCACTCAGCCGTTGAGTGCTGCTCCGGCTCTTTGACAATTGATCGACATGTCGCCTGGGCGCGGTGCCGGGACGGGGCGAGCCGCGTCCGGGGACATGGTTTGGATCACAATGGAAGGTGGCGAGATCATTCGGGAGGCCGGGAGGATCACTCCCTCCGACGGGAGAATGATCCGGGAAGGGCGGAGAGTGATCCTCCCCGCGCTCCGGAACACAAACCGGGGTCCGGAAGGGTCCGGGGACATCCGGGAATGCTCCCTCCCCGCGGGGAGAGTGATCCGGCACGCGGGGAGGATGATTCGCTCGCTCCGGATTGTGATCCCGGAAGGCCGATTTGTGTTCCGGGAGAGCCTGTTTGTGTTCCCGGAGTGTTCCGTAGTGATCCGGTGTGTTCCGGATCAGGCCCCCGAGCGCGCCTCGAAGGTGCGGATGGTCCAGGCGTCCTTGCCCTCGTTGCGGGTGGCGCAGAGGATGCGGCGGCCGTCTGTCCGGACGTTGACGAGGCCGTAGACGATGCCGGACACCACGTAGGCCCCGCGCACGGAGCGGTCCGCCCGCGTCGCCCGGAAGGCACCGGGTGTGGTCTCGCCATAGAAGAGGCGAGTCTTCACGGCCCGCTTGAGCCGGGCATCGTTCCGGAAGTCCGCCTGCAGTCTGTCCGGATCGACGGCGTAGACCTGGACCTCGAGGCTCTCCTCTCCGTGGGGATAGGAGGTCGCCTGGATGCGCTCCAGCCTGCCGAGGCGGACGCTGCGCTCGATCTCGGTGGCGTACACGAGAGGGGTGATCAGCTCGTCCTCCTCCTCGTCGACCTCCCGGCGGCCGGTGAGGGCGCTGGCGGCTACGATGGCGGGACGGGGGTGCGCGTGCCCCTCGTTGTCGCCCGAGGAGATGATGGTGGCGGCGGCGTGCATCGCCTCCAGGAAGCGGAGCGAGACGTCGTCGCTGCCGTGGTGGCAGCCCTTGGCCACGTCGCAGGCGAAGATCTCCTCGCGCCCCGAGTAGGCCTCCAGGAGGTGGTGCATGCTCCGCTTGTTCAGGTCGCCGGTCAGGAGGAGGTGCGCCCGGCCGTAGCGCAGTCCGAGCAGGAGGCTGTGGCCGTTGGTGTTCTGGCTGGCCGAGCCGAGGTCGGGCAGAGAGGGGGCGCCGTCGACGGTGCCGGTGACCGGGGCGAGGACCTCGATGGTGAAGTCGCCGTCCTCGTAGCCGGGCATGAACTGCCGGGCCCCTCCCCGCTCGACGCCGAGGCGCCGGAAGCCCTCGGGCTCCACCAGCTCGACCACCCTCTCGATCAACTGCCCCCACTGTCCCTGGAGCCGCGGGTCGGCGCCGTCCTGGACCGCGGCCCGCGCGCCGGCGAAGCCGCCGAGCAGTTGCACGAGGTGACCGCCCTTCTCCGGCCCGAGGTAGCGCTCCCCGTCCTCCCGCTTCCACCAGGAGACGCCGGCATGGAAGAAGGCGCGGACCTCCGTGGCTTCGGTATCCAGCTCCTGCCGGTCCCGGGGGCTGGCGCTGATCATGTCCCAGAGGCCGCCGTGGTGATCGGCGTCGCAATGGGAGGCGATCATCGCGTCGAGCTCGACGTGGAGGAGCCCGTAATCGTGAAAGAACTTCCAGTCGACGAAGTCGGCGGCGCTCTTGCCGTGGCTCTGGCTCACCCGCCGATAGCCGCCGTCGATGAGCAGGTGGCGGCCGTCGGGGGTGCGGACCAGCACGCCGTCCCCCTGCCCGACGTCGATGAAGTACAGCTCGAGGAGGCCCTCCTCCATGAGGTCGTCGGGGCCCACGAAGCCGTTCCTCCCGCGCGCCCGGACCTTCCAGCGCCCCTCCCCGCGCTCGAGCACCTGGACCGGGTCACCCCACAGGAGGTCGCAGTGCTTCTCGTCCCCCTGGGGCGCCTTGAGGAGGGGAAGGCCGCGCTCCATGCCGCGGTTGCCGGCGTGGAGGGTCTCGACCAGGAACCGTGTCTCGGCGAAGCCCTCGTCCCCGGCGGCGGTCCGGACCCGCGAGCGCTCGTCCCCGCGCTCCACGATCTCGACCCGCTCCCCCCAGGTCAGCTCGCGGACTGCGCCGTCACCGTCCGCCCGCTCGAAGAGAGGCGTCCGGAAGCTCCGGCGCCGCTCGCGCTCCCTGAAGCTGAAGAGGGGTGGGTCCTGGTCAGGAAAGTGTTGCACGCGGGCTTGAGGCATGATTCGAGCCCTCCCGGGTCGGAGCCGTTCCTTCGTACCGCTCGGATACAGACTCCACCAGCATACACCTGTTGGCGGAGTGCTGAAAAAGAGTCACCTGGACTCTTGCGCATTCTTCGATAGACTTGGGGAACCAAGAGGAGATCCCATGTCTGGAGAATGCCTTCGGAGGTATCGCCGTCGTGCCGGTGTGTTCGCAGTCCTGGTGGTGGCTCTGGCTCTAGCCGGCGCCCCGGCCCTCTCCGCCCAGGTGACGCGCGGCGGCGGGTTGCCTGCTCCCCTCCCCCTGTTCCCGCCGGACAACTGGTGGAACGTGGATATCAGCGCCGCGCCGGTCGACCCCAACAGCGCCAACTTCATCAACTTCATCGGCGCCACCCGAAAGCTCCACCCCGATTTCGGCGGCTTGGTCGATCCCGATGACCCGTCAAACCCCGCGACCTACGGCATGACCTTCATCACCGTGCCGGGCAGCCAGCCGCTGGAGCCGGTCACCTGGGTGGAGTACGGTGACCAGAGCGACGACGGCGCTCCGGGACGGCCGGCGGGCTATCCGATCCCGGTCGAGGCGCGGACTCAGCCAGGATGGATCGAGGGGGGCTGGCCCGCGAACCAGACCGGCGGCGACCGCCACATGCTCATCGTCGACCGGGACAACCGCATCCTCTACGAGCTCTACCACACCCGGTGGAACCCCACCCTGAACCGCTGGGAGGCGGGCTCCGGCGCCATCTTCAGGCTGGACTCCAACGAGCGCCGCCCGGACACCTGGACCAGCGCCGACGCCGCCGGGCTCGCCATCCTCCCCGGCCTCATCCGTTATGACGAGGTCTTCGGGACGGAGCCGATCCGCCACGCCCTCCGCTTCACCGTGCAGAGCACCAACGGGTATGTGTTCCCGGCCTCTCACCGGGCAGGGAGCACTTCGGGCGCCCTCCCCATGGGCGCGCGCCTCCGCCTCAAGGCGAGCAAGGACATCTCGGGCCAGCCCCCCGAGATCCAGAAGATCTTCCAGGCGATGAAGACCTACGGCCTGATCGTCGCGGACAACGGCTCGAACATGTACATCCAGGGGACCCACGACACCCGCTGGAACAACGATGTCCTGAACCCGGCGTTCCGGTCCCTCACGGCCGGCGACTTCGAGGTGATCGAGCTCGGCTGGCAGCCGCCGGTGGCCACCTCGCTCAGCGATCTCTCCTTCTACACCCTCTCCCCCTGCCGGGTGCTCGACACCCGCCAGCCGTTCGGCCCGTACGGCGGACCTGCGGTGCCGCCGTCCTCCGAGCGGGTGGTGGTGGTCACCGGCCGTTGCGGCATCCCGGCCGGGGCGAAGGCGATCTCGGTCAACGTCACCGTGGTCAACCCGCCGGGGACCGGACACCTGGCCTTCTTCCCGGGCAACGCCACGCCCCAGACGACCAGCATGATCAATTTCCGGCCCGGCCTCACGCGGGCCAACAACGCCATCCTCATGCTCGCTTCTTCCGGCTCCGGCACCTTGGGAGTTGAGAGCGTGACCACCGGTGGCTCGACGCATGTGCTGATCGACGTCAACGGTTACTTTCAGTAGCAGCCCTGGATCCCGCTCTCCGAAGGAAGGAGAAGCATGGGCGCCTTTACACTCGTCTGCCTGAGCTGCGGCCGTGAGCACGAGGAATTCCGGATGCGCTGCCAGGACGGGTGCGACGCCCTGCTGCGGGCGCGCTACGCGGCGAGGAGCTTCCGTCCGGCAGCCGCCGAGAGCCTGTTCAAGTTCTCCGATTGGCTCCCCTGCCAGGGCAGCGTCGAGACGGGGATCGGGCCGGTGGTCTACGAATGCGGTGCCCTGGGCCGGAAGCTGGGCCTCGAACGCCTCTACGCCGCGTTCAACGGCTACTGGCCGGAGCGGGGCGCGTACAACTCCACCGGCACCTTCAAGGACCTGGAGGCCCTGCCCACCGTCCTCGCCTTCCGGGAGCATGGCAAGCGGCGCATCCTCCTCTCTTCGGCCGGCAACACGGCCCGGGCCTTCGCCCACGCCGTCCAGGTGGTCGACGGCTTCGAGGTGATCCTGGTGGTGCCCGAGGGGATGCTCCACCGGTTGTGGCTGCCCGGCGGGGACCGCACCGGCCAGGTGAAGCTGGTCGCCGTCCAGGGGAGCCAGGATTACTACGAAGCGATCACCCTGGGGGACGAGATCGCCCGGCGTTATGGTCTCGACGTCGAGGGGGGAGCGCGGAACGTGGCCCGCCGGGATGGCATGGGGACGGTGATGCTGGAGGCGGCACGGCTGCTGGGAAGGCTGCCGGACCATTATGTCCAGGCCGTCGGCAGCGGCACCGGCGGGATCGCCGTGTACGAAGCCGCCCTGCGGCTGCGCCAGGACTCCCGTTTCGAGGATCAGCCCCTTCCCCGGCTCCACCTCGGACAGAACGCCCCCTTCTTGCCGATCCACCACGCCTGGACGAACGGCCAGAGGATCGATCCGGAGCGCTGCAAGGGGGTCTCCGAGCAGGTGTACGCCAGCGTCCTGGCGAACCGCAATCCGCCCTTCGGCATGGCCGGCGGCGTGGCCGAGGCCCTTCGTGAGAGCCGCGGCGCCACCTACGCGGTAGAGACGCCGGAGGCCGAGGAGGCCGCCCGGAGCTTCGAGCGGCTCGAGGGGATCGACCTCGAGCCGGCCGCGGCCGTGGCGGTCGCCGTCCTCCGGCAAGCGGTGGAGGCCGGAGCGATCCGCCGCGACGAGCTGGTGCTGCTCAACCTGACCGGCGGCGGGCTCGAGCGCATCCGCCGGGATTTCGATTGCGTGCCGCTTGAACCGGTGCTCCGCGCCGCGCCCGGCAGCGTGGAGGAGGTGGCCTCCATCCTCTAGAGTGATAGCCTTGCCCTGGAATGGATGGGGAACGGCTCGACCTCCGTGTGATCGCC
>DASPJI010000475.1:0-8733 GCA_035628695.1 Thermoanaerobaculia bacterium
CCGCTCGTACTCCCGCACCTCCCGCATCAGCCGCTCGGTGGCGGCGTAGTTGGAGCTCTTCAGGAAGACGGTCACGAGGCCCTGGGAGCGCTCCTCGTCCACCAGCCGGCGGAGACGCTCGGGCCCCCGCGCCACCTCGGCGTTGCTCCACAGGACCAGGGCCTCGTCCGGAGTCTCGGGGAGCCGCCGCGACCCCGCCGCGTCGGGCTGGCTCAGGAAGCTCGCCGTCTCCAGGAACTTCGCCGGGCCCAGCACCCCGCCCACTCCCGGCAGCTCTGCCAGGAAGCCTTCCAGATCCCGGATCCGCCGGAGGTTGGCCGGCACGGATAGCGGCTCCAGCCGCACCTCGTAGTCGACAGGAGCCTCGGGGCTCGGCTGGAGCCAAAACTGCGGCGATCCTCCGGTCAGCGGCCAGGAGAGGACCAGGCGGTCTCCCTCGGCGATGGAGCTCTCCACCCAGGAGGACCACTGGCGCGGCCCTGCTGCCGGAAGAGCCGCCGGCAGGGCCTCGCGGCTCTCGAGACCGAGGAAGCCGCCCTCGAACGCCGCCGCAGGGACCCCACCCGCCGCACGGAGCGGCAGGACCAGGCTCCGGTCCCCCACGCTCGCTCCCCCGACCTCGCCCGCGAGGCGGCGCGGCTGGCCCGTCACGGCGATCAGCAACGTGTGGGCACCATGATACTGATCGTCGAACCGGCGCATCTCCCGGGCGAAGACGCTCCCTGGCGCGAAGCCGTCCACCCAACTGTCCTGCACCTCGAGGCGGCGCAAGCCATCCAGGGACAGCAGGCCGAGGATCGCTACGCCGGCCAGGATCACCCGGCGGTGGGCGGCCAGCCCTGCCAGGCGGCCGAAGGGTTTCTCTTTCTCCTCTCTCGGGCCGGACGCGCGGCGGGCCATCCAGGCCGGGGGTAGGAGGGCGAGGAGCGCGGGGCTCGCGGTGAGCGACCAGAGAAGGCAGAGCCCGACTCCGGCCGCCGCGAACAGCCCGAAAGCGCGGACGGGGGCGAGCGTCGTGACCGAGAAGGAGAGGAATCCGATGGCCGCGATCGCCGAAGCTTGCAGGATCGGCCGCTCCACCTGCTCGAGGGCCACGCGGGCCAGCTCGGCGCTGGCGTCGTCGGGCCGCTCAGCGTAGAGGACCGCGAAGCGCCGGAAGAGGTGGACCTCGCCCGTCATCCCAACCGCGATGAGGATCACCGGCAGGACCGCTGTGGTGAGATAGACCGGAACGCTGAGCCATCCCATCAGACCGAAGACCACCAGCAGGCAGACCCCCAGCTTGAGGAGAGGCAGCAGGGCGGCGGCCGGGCGCCTGAATCCCAGGAGGAAGACCATTCCCATCACCCCCAGTGCCAGGGGGATCAGGCCGGGCCCACTCCTCTCCTCTCCCATCGCCCCGCCGAGCCATCTCGACGGCACCCCGAGATCGGACAGGATGTGAATCCCCAACAGGGTCTCGGCCACCGGCGCGCCCAGCACCTCGACGCGGTCACGCGCGGGGCTCGGAGCCGAGGCGACCCTCTGGACCTCACGGTAGAAGGCTTGGCAGTCCACTCCTGGAGGCACGCCCAGAACCACCGCCGTGCCAGTGCCGTCGGCGGAGACGAGCAGGCCGTCGTAGAGACCGATCCGGTGGACATCCCGGCGCAGCGCGGTGAGTGCCTCGGGGGTGTCCGGCAGCGGCTCGAGCAGCGGGCTCCGCTCCAGCGTCCCCGGCCGGAAATGGAAACCGGTCTCGGTCGCCAGGCTGGTGACGTCCGCCGAGCCGAGCCCTTCGAGCCGGCCCAGGGCCGCGGTCAGGTCGCGGACGTGGCGTAGCGTCCCGGGATTGAAGATCCCGTCGGGATGCTCCGTCCGCACGACGACCACCATGGAATCGCGGACACCGAAGAGCCGGCGGACCTCGCGGTCCTGGACCACGGCCGGGGCGCGCGAAGGCACCAGCGCCTGCCCCTCGGTCCGCAACTCGAGGCGTGCGATGCCCGGCGCGGCGGCGAGCGCCACCAGGGCGGCGGCCGCCAGTGTCCGCAACGGATGCCGGATGGAAACCCGGGAGAGACGGTTCATCAGGATGGGACGGAGCCGGGCGGTACCCGCCCGGCTCCTTTGGCGTGTGGCCTCGCTCTCCTACTGCTCGCCGAAGGCCTTCATGGTCACTTTCCGGACCGTCCTGCCCCGGTAGTTCCCGAGCCGCGGACCGGCGCCGACGAAGTCGATGGCGACGGTGACGTCGAAGCTGCTGTCCACGTGGAAGGTGCGATTCAGCTGCCGGGTCAGGGTCGTGTGACCAGGGCTGGGGTAACCGTTCGCGGTGCCGCCCCTGATCGTGAAGGACCCGAAGTCCGGATCGTTGGTGATCCCGCCCTGGATGCGGTACATGTCGGTTCTGAAGCTCTGCACCGGAGCCCCGGGCGTGCGGGGCGCGGTGTGCGTCTCGACTTGAAGGGGAATGGTGAGCGTACGGCTCCAGCCGCTCAGGGCGCCGGTCCCCGTCACCTGGAAGACGATATCCGAAGAAAAGACTTCTCTCTCTCCACCCAGAGAGCCGCCCGACGAGCCACAAGCCCCTCCCGTGCGGCAGATGAAATTCCGGTGGATCGGCGCCAGGATGATCTCCGTGCCCACGGGAAGACCGGCAATGATCTTGTGGACATCGTTGGGGCCCAGGTACTCGCAATTGGCGGGCGGCAGCGTCACCGTCCCGGAGCCGTTGTCCACCTCGAAGCACTGCGGAGGCGGCGGCGGCGCGGTGTGACCGATCCCGACCACCAGGGCCAGGCCGAGGCTCATGAAAATCGTGCGAGTCCAGCCGCTTCGTGTCGTCTTCATGCGACTCTCCTTTGAAAAAAGAATCTCCTGGCATAGCCACCAGAGAGCGTGGGGGCGTGGCCGGCCGACCGAGGAGTGCCCTCGCTATTTCATGTGCATGAAGTTATAAAATGCGAGCCGCTAAGGACAGGTGAGATTCAGCCAGCCCCTCCTTGAAGGAGAGGCCGGCTGGTCAGGAGCTCCTGAGAGGGGAGAGTGCGATCGAGGAGGCTACTCCGGCACCACCGCCGTCGCCTCGATCTCAACTTTCGCCCGGTCTTCGAGGAGCGCCGCCACCACCACCAGGGTCATGGCCGGATAGTGGCGCCCCATGACGTCGCGCCAGGCGCGGCCGATCTCTTTCTGGTTTGCCAGGTAGGCTGCCTTGTCGGTGATGTACCAGGTGACGCGGACCAGATGGGCCGGCTCGGCGCCAGCCTCGCGCACCACCGCGGCGACATTTTCGAGCGCCCGGGCGGTCTGGGCCACGAAGTCGTCGGTCTCGAAGGCGCAGGTCTCCGGGTTCCAGCCGATCTGGCCGGCGACGAAGACGAGACGGCCGCTCGTCGCCATCCCGTTGACGTAGCCCCCGGGCGCCGCCCAGCCGGCGGGCTGGAGGATGTCCGGCACGCTACTCTTCCCTCTCGCGCAGACGGAAGCGCTGCAGCTTGCCGGTCAGTGTCCTGGGGAGGCTGTCGACGAACTCCACCGATCGCGGATATTTGTAGGGGGCGATCTCGGCCTTGACGTGGTCCTGGAGCTCCTTGACCAGCTCCGGCGCGGCGGCGAAGCCCTGACGCAGCACCACGAACGCCTTGACGATCTGGCCGCGCTCCTCGTCGGGCACCCCCACCACTCCGCACTCCGCCACCGCGGGGTGCTCCAGCAGCACGTCCTCCACCTCGGGGCCCGAGATGTTGTGGCCCGCCGAGATGATCATGTCGTCCGTGCGTGCCTGGTACCAGAAGTAGCCGTCCTCGTCCATGACGTAGGAGTCGCCGGTCAGGTTCCAGCCGTTCTGCACGTAGCCGCGCTGTCGCTCCAGGTCGTCGAGATAGCGGCAGCCCGTCGGCCCCTTGACCGCAAGCCGACCGATGGTCCCCGGCGGCACCTCGTGGAAGCCCTCGTCCACCACTCGGGCCTGGTAGCCTGGCACCGCCCTCCCCGTCGAGCCAGGGCGGATGTCGTCTCCCGAGGAGCTGATGAAGATGTGGAGCATCTCGGTGGAGCCGATGCCGTCGATGATCTTGATCCCCGTCGTCTCCTCCCATAGCTCGAAGGTCGACTTCGGCAAGGTCTCCCCCGCCGACACGCACTTGCGGAGACTCGAGATGTCGAAGCCCTTCGCCATCCCTGCCATGGCCCGGTATGCCGTGGGCGCAGTGAAGCAGACCGTGGCCCGGTGGTCCTGGATCCCCTGCAGGAGCTGCGGCGGCGAGGCCTGCTCCAAGAGAATGGTCGAAGCGCCGGCACGCATCGGGAAGAGGAGCAGCCCGCCCAGGCCGAAGGTGAAGGCCAGCGGCGGCGAGCCGCAGTAGATGTCGTCCGCCTCGGGCTTGAGGATGTAGGGGGGGAAACAATCGCAGACCGCCAGCACGTCGCGATGGAAGTGCATGGTCCCCTTGCCCTGCCCCGTGGTGCCCGAGGTGAAGGCGATGAGCGCCGTGTCGTCCGCCGCCGTGTCGCAGTTGTCGAAGGTGGTGGGCTTGCCCTGCATCAGCGACTCTAGCGAGCTCGGGCCGGCGCTGTGGAAAGGGATCACCCGGGCCCCCTCGCGGGGGAAGCCGGCGCCGGTCGTGGCCATGGCCTGCTCGCAGTCGCCGGCGATCCGGGAGTCGGTCAGAGCCAGCCGGATCTTCGCCTTGTCGGCGATGTAGGTCAGCTCCCGCACCCGCAGCAGCGGCATGGTCGCGACCACCACGCCACCCGCCTTGAGCACGGCGAACCAGCAGGCCGCCATCATCGGGTTGTTGGGACCACGCAGCAGCACGCGGTTACCCGGCACGACGCCGAGGTCGTCCACCAGCACGTGGGCGATACGGTTGGCGGTCTCCAGGAGCTGCTGGTAGGTCCAGCGGCCGCCGGGGAAGTGGAAGACGGTGCGCTCGCCGCAGCCGGCCGCCACCAGCTCGTCGAGGAGCTCGACGGCGCAGTTCAGCCGCGGTGGGTAGCGAAGCTCCGGCACGCCGGTGTAGATCATCTCCGGCCACAGCTCCCGTGGCGGCAGGGCCTCGCGGCAGAAGGTGTCCACGTGGGCACTCGGCTCGGGCGCGGTCGATTCAGCCATGATGGGTGCTGCCTCCTGTAGACGCTGGCGCCGGTTGCGACGGTGGTGCGGCGGCGAAGGTCTGGCCGGCGATGACCAGCCGCTGGATCTCGCTGGTCCCTTCGTAGATGCGCAGCGCCCGGACCTCGCGGTAGAGCTTCTCCACCGGCTCGCCCGACATCACCCCTCTCCCTCCGAGCAACTGCACGGCTTCATCGATGACCCGCTGCGCCGCCTCGGTGGCGAACAGCTTCGCCATGGCCGCCTCGCGGGTGACGCGCGCCGCTCCGGTGTCCCGCGTCCAGGCGGCGCGATAGACCAGGAGCGCCGAGGCGTCCACGGCGGTGGCCATGTCGGCGATCTTGGCCTGGGTGAGCTGGAACTCGGCCAGCGGCTTGCCGAACGCCTTGCGCCGCACGGCGTGAGCCAGGGCCTCGTCGAGGGCCCGGCGGGCGAAGCCCAGGGCCGCGGCGCCGACGGTGGAACGGAAGACGTCGAGCGTCCCCAGCGCGACCTTCAGGCCCTTGCCCGGCTCCCCCACCAGGGCGCCCTCCGGCACCCGGCAGTCCTCGAAGGACAGCGTGCCCAGCGGATGGGGCGCCAGGACGTCGATACGGCGGGTCACCTTCAGGCCGGGGTTGTCCGCCTCCACCAGCAGCGCGGCGAACGCCTTCTCCCCCTCTTCTGGCAGGCGACAGAAGACGACGTAGAAGTCGGCCAGGCCGGCGTTGGAGATCCAGGTCTTCTCGCCCTCGATCACCCAGCCGTCGCCGTCGCGGCGCGCCGTGGTGGTCATCGAGGAGACGTCGGAGCCGGAGTCGGTCTCGGATAGGGCGAAGGCGGAGATGGCCCGGCCGGCGGCGACGCGGGGGAGCCAGGTGCGCCGCTGCTCCTCAGAGCCGAAGAGGGAGAGCGGGCCGCTCCCCAGCCCCTGGAGAGCGAAGGCGAAGTCGGCGATCCCCGAGTGGCGGCCCAGAGTCTCGCGGATCAGGCAGAGCGCGCGGACGTCCAGCCGGCCGGTGCCCCCCTGCTCCGCGCCGCGGGGCACGGCGTAGCGGAGCCATCCCCCTTGACCGAGGCGGTGGACGATCTCGCGGCAGGTGGCGTCCAACGCCTCGTCCTCCCAGCCTTCCAGGGGAGCGATCTCCCGCTCGCACCAGGCGTCGAGCTCGGGGACGAGGGCGCGGTGGGCGTCGTCGAAGAACGGCCAGGAAAGAAAGGTGACGTCGGGCATCAGTTGCCTTCGAAGACCGGCTTCTCTTTCGCGGCGAACGCGCGGAAGGCGCGGGCGAAGTCCTCGGTCTGCATGCAGATGGCCTGGGCCTGGGCCTCGGCCTCGATGGCCTCGTCCACCCCCATGCTCCACTCCTGGTGGAGCTGGTTCTTGGTCATGGCGTGGGCAAAGGTCGGGCCATGGGCGATGGAGCGCGCCAGGGCTATGGCTTCGGCCAGGAGGTCCCCGGGCTCGACGAGGCGGTTGAAGAAGCCCCAGCGCTCGGCCTCCGCGGCCTCCATGAAGCGGCCGGTGTAGAGGAGCTCCGAAGCCCGCCCCTGCCCGATGATCCGCGGCAGGATGGCGCACGCCCCCATGTCGGCGCCGGAGAGGCCGACGCGGGTGAAGAGGAAGGCGACGCGGCTGCGCGGCGTGCCCAGGCGCATGTCGGAGGCCATGGCGAGGATCGCCCCCGCGCCGGCGCAGATGCCGTCCACCGCGGCGATGATCGGCTGCGGGCAGTGGCGCATGGTGCGCACCAGCTCGCCGGTGAGACGGGTGAACTCGAGCAGCCGGTCCATCCGCCCCTCCTCCTTCATGCGGACGAGCGGGCCGATGATCTCGTGGACGTCGCCGCCGGACGAGAAGTTCTCGCCGGCGCCGGTCAGCACCACGGCCTTGACCTCCTCCACATGGCGGAGGCGGTGGAAGGTGTCGGACAGCTCCCGGTAGGACTCGAACGTCAGCGGGTTCTTGCGCTCCGGCCGGCTGATGGTGACCGTGGCGACGCGGTCCTCGACGCTCCAGCCGAAGTGCCGGGGCTGGATCTCTTCCAGGGAGATACGGTTGTTCAAGGAGTCCTCCCCTCTCTGGGCAAACGGCTCTCGCAACGGCCGGGCCGGATGCTAGCACGAGCCCCTTCCCTGCCGCCCGGCTTGACGTCAGAATGCCCTGCCATGTCCGCCCTCTACCCCGATCCGCTGCTCTCCTCCAGTCTGTACGGCACCGGGCGGCTGGACGCGCTGATCGTCGAGATGGTGGCCCCCTTCTGGCGGGAGGTGAGGGACCAGGCCGGGGACGCTTATCTATGGATGCTTCGCTACGGCCGCCGGGGCGAGCACCTCAAGCTCCGCCTGCACGGCCCGGAGGACCTCCGGCCGCTCCTCGCACCCCAACTTGAAGCGGCGGCGGAGTCGTACTTCGCCGCCCGGGAGCGGCGGCCGCGTCCGGCCGAGCCGGTGAAGCGGCGGCCGGCGCCGCCGCTCGACGAGGAGGACCACGGCCGGGACGACCACCCTGACGACAGCTTCCTCTGGACCCGCTCCCGGCGCGTCCCCATGGTCCTGGGCGCCGCCCCCCTGCTCCACGACGACCGCTACGCCGCCCTCTTCACCACCTGCCTGGGCCGCGCCTGCGAACTGATCCTGGACTGGCTCGAGTTGGAGGACGGCGGCACGGTCTCCTTCCGCAGCCGCCAGGGCACCCTCATGATGCTCCTCTCCACCGGCCTCGCGGCGGCGTTTCCTGACGAGGAGGAGCGCGTGCGATACCTGACCTATCACCGGGACTGGCTGGTGCGCTCCCCCGTCCTCTACACGAGAGGCCGGATTGAGAAGGCGCGCGCCATCCTCGACCGCTTCGATCAAGAGGCGGAGCGGATGGGCTCCGCGGCCCAGGTGAGCCTCGCGGAGGTGGTGTACGCCGATGGGGACGCCGAGGACGACGAGCCCGCCGAGGCGGCCTGGCGCCGCTCCGTCGCCGAGCTGCGCGCCTACCTGGAGCCGCTCCAGGGGGATCCCGTCTACGACCTCGACCCCTTCGTCGAAGGGCCGCTCCACCCCTGTCTGTTCAAGCTCTTCCACTGCGTCGCCAACCAGATCGGGCTGACCGCGTTGAACGAAGCGCTGACCTGGCATCTCCTGGTCCACGCCGCCGACGAGGAGAGCGGGGAATTCCGATTGGTGCCGGCAGGGGTGTGACATGGACGACAAGAGCTTCAACTTCGAGAAGGACTACGACTGGACCGCCCTCGTTGCTGGCATGGGGGGCGGCATGGGCGGCGGCATGGGCGGCGGCGCCCAGGGCTGGCTCGACGAGTACTCCCGCGTCGGCAGCGAGATCTTCGACGACATCCGCTGGGGGTTGGGTCTGCTGCGGCGCCGCGAGATGGAGGAAGGACTGGCCCGCCTCGACCGGGCACGCTCGCGGTGGGAGCCGCTCCGGGATTCGTCACCGGCGATCTATCACGTTCTAGGCCGCTACTATCACGGCGCCCTCGCCTACTGGCACTATTGCGTCGACGACTTCCCTCGGGCGGACGAGACGCTGCGGCAGGCGCTCGATGCGGTGCGGTCCGCGGTGGAGGCCGAGCCGTTCCTCCTCCCCTTCGCCGCGGTCTCGATGGACATCCCGCTGAAGCAGGTGCAGATCGCTCGAGCCCTGC
>DASPJI010000476.1:0-6037 GCA_035628695.1 Thermoanaerobaculia bacterium
GCGACCCGCTCCAGGAGTACAAGAAGGAGAGCTTCGAGCTGTTCCAGTCGATGAAGGACCGGGTGGAGGACGACATCATCCAGCGGCTGTTCCGTTACGAGCCGGTGACCGAGGAGCAGCTCCTGGAGCAGCGGCGGCGGCAGGAGCAGGCTGCGCCCAAGGTGCAGTTCTCGGCTCCGCCGAAGGTGGAGGGCCCCCGGCCGCAGGTCGCCGCGGCCCAGAAGCAGGAGCTCAAGATCGGGCGCAACGACCCCTGCCCCTGCGGCTCGGGCAAGAAGTACAAGAAGTGTCACGGCGCGGCTGTCACCGTCGGCTGAGCTGGAGATCGGACCCATGACACCTGGGCGGCCTGCGGGCCGCCCTTTTCGTAGAGGGATCGGTGGTATCCTCTGCCGCGATCCTTCGCCCCTCGTACCAACTTTCAGGAAAAACCGAGACGCATGGTTGAGATGACGGCCTTCACTCCTCCCCTAGCCCTCACGTTCGACGACGTCTCTATTATCCCGGGCCTCTCCGAGGTCCACCCCAACGAGGTGGACCTGCGCACTCCGGTCTGCCGCGGCATCAACCTCAACATCCCGATCCTCTCCGCCGCCATGGACACCGTGACCGAGTCGCGGCTCGCCATCGCGCTGGCGCAGGAGGGGGGGATGGGCATCGTTCACAAGAACCTCCCCCTTGAGATCCAGGCCGAGGAGGTGGACAAGGTCAAGCGCTCCGAGTCCGGCATGATCGTCGACCCGGTGACGATGCGGCCCGACCAGAGCATCCGCGAGGCGCTAGCCATGATGGCGCGCTACAAGATTTCCGGCGTGCCGGTGACCGACCACCAGGGGCACCTGGTGGGCATCCTCACCAACCGGGACCTCCGCTTCGAGGACGACCTGGACAAGAAGATCCAGGAGCTGATGACCAAGGAGGACCTGATCACCGTGCCCGAGGGGACGACCCTCGACCAGGCGAAGCTCCTCCTCCACCGCCACCGCATCGAGAAGGTGCTGGTGGTGGACACGGACGGCAACCTCAAGGGGCTGATCACGGTCAAGGACATCCAGAAGAACATCCAGTACCCCAACGCCTGCAAGGACGAGCTCGGCCGCCTGCGGGTCGGGGCGGCGGTCGGGGCCTCGGGCGACTACCTGGAACGGGCGGCGGCGCTGGTCAAGGCCAAGGTGGACCTGCTAGCGCTGGACTCCTCGCACGCCCACAGCCGCGGCGTGCTGGACGCGGCGGCGCGGCTGCGCGAGCGCTTCCCCGAGGTCAAGCTGGTGATCGGCAACGTGGCGACCGCCGAGGGGGCGCTGGCGCTCATCGAGCGCGGGGCCGACGCGGTCAAGGTGGGGATCGGGCCGGGCAGCATCTGCACGACGCGGGTGGTCACCGGCGCCGGCATCCCGCAGATCACGGCGGTGGTCGAGTGCGCGCGGGCGGCGGCCGAGCACGGCGTGCCGATCATCGCCGACGGCGGCATCAAGTTCTCCGGCGACGTGACCAAGGCGATGGCGGCCGGCGCCCACTCGGTGATGATCGGCTCGCTGTTCGCCGGCACCGAGGAGAGCCCGGGCGAGACCATCCTCTACCAGGGGAGGACGTTCAAGGCCTACCGCGGCATGGGCTCGCTCTCGGCGATGTCGCGCGGCAGCGCCGACCGCTACTTCCAGGAGGAGGCCGGCAGCCTGGCGAAGATGGTGCCGGAGGGGATCGAGGGTATGGTGCCGTACAAGGGCTCGGTGCACCAGATGCTCCCTCAGCTCACCGGCGGCCTGCGCTCCGGCATGGGCCTCGCGGGCTGCGCCACCATCGAGGAGCTGCGTACCAAAGCCCGCTTCGTCCGCATCTCCGCCGCCGGCCTCAAGGAGAGCCACGCCCACGACGTGGTCATCACCAAGGAAGCGCCGAACTATTGGGTGGAGCGGTAGCGGCAGCTACCGTTCCCCCCTTCTTCTCTCTTCTTCCTCTCCCCTACCCCCTCTCCGTCCCGGAGTGTCCGCCTCCCACACCTTCAGGTGTGTAGGCGAACGCTGTATTCCCTTGAAAGGAGAGGTTCGAGAGTCATGAGAGACCGTAGACGTCTGTGCCTCACCGTAGCGGCGATGTTGATGGTGCCTTCGCTCGCTGCCGCCATCGAGCCCCCGCAGGATCTGCCGCAGGCCTTCGTCGGGAAGCAGTTCTCCGCCCCCGAGCTGGAGGTCCAACCGTCCCTGGAGCACTTCGAGCCCGGCGCCAAGGCGGCCAGCCTCGACGAGCTCCAGCGCTTCTTCGTCTTTCACTCCGAGGACTGGAACGTCCGCTGGGACGTCCGCGCCGACAGGCCGAACCTGATCGAGGGCGCCGGGGTGCCGCTGATCCCCGGGCGCGGCAACAAGCTGCGGCGCGAGGACGTCAAGACCGGCCACTCCGGCGCCCTGCGGCTCGCCGACGTGGAGGCGCTGCTGCGCGGCTTCCTGGCCGACTTCCCCGAGGTGCTGAACGTCTCCGGACTCGACCTGCGGCTCAATCCAGCGGCCAGCGTCAACGTCGGCAATGAGAAACAGCTCTGGTTCATCGAGCTCCAGCAGCACCACAACGACGTGCCGGTGGACGGCGCCACCGCCTTCTTCCGCATCAACAACGGCAATCTAATCCAGTTCGGGGTGGAGAGGGTGAGCGAGGTGAAGATCCCCTCCACGCCGCGCCTGAGCCGCGAGGCTGCGTTCGCCAAGGTGCTCCGGGCCGGCGGCATCGGCGTCGGCGAGGTCACCGAGATCCTCGATCCCGGCACGCTCAAGATCGTCCCCCTGCTGGCGATGGGTGAGAAGCCGGCCGAGCGCTACGCCGGCATGCGGGGCCACGGCTACCGGCACGCGCTGGTCTGGCAGCTCTCCTTCCGCCGGGCGGACGACCCGATCACCTACCAGGCGCTGGTCGACGCCCGTAGCGGCAGGGTGATGCAGGTGACCGACCTGACGAGCTACGCCGCGGCGCAGGTCACCGGCGGCGTCTACCCCAAGACCAACCTGGACCCCGAAGTCGTGGTGCCCCTGCCGTTCACCAACGTCACCAACGGCGCCGCCAAGGTCACCGACGCCAACGGCACCTACGACTACACCGGCGGCGCGGCCACGGCCACCCTGAACGGCAAGTACATCAACATCGTCGACAACTGCGGCGCCATCTCCCTCGCCAACAGCACCACCGGCAACATCGCCTTCGGCACCAGCGGCGGCACCGACTGCACGACGCCGGGCATCGGCGGCGCGGGCAACACCCACTCGACGCGCTCGGCTTACTACCATCTGACCAACATCAACCGGAAGGCCGCCACCTACCTGCCGGGTAACGCCTGGCTGAACGGCACCGTCACCGCCAACGTCAACGTCAACCAGACCTGCAACGCGAGCTGGAACGGCACGGCGATGAACTTCTATCGCTCGGGCGGCGGCTGCGGCAACACTGGGGAGTTGGCGGCGGTGTTCCTCCATGAGTGGGGGCACGGCATGGACCAGAACTCGGGCGGCGCGGCGAGCGACAAGGGCACCGGCGAGGCGGTGGGAGACACCTTCGCCTTCCTGGAGACCAAGGACTCCTGCATCGGCCACAACTTCCGGCCCGGGATTCCCTGCTCGAACTGCGGCACCTGCACCGGCGTGCGCGACATGGCCCCCTTCTCGCTGGGCGGCGCCAGGACCATCGCCAAGCCGAGCACGGTGACGGACAACAGCGGCATCAACTGCGACGCCTGGTCCTGCCCCTACTACGTCTTTTTCTTCATCGGCGCCTACCAGGGGCCGATGGGTTATGAGGGGCACTGCGAGAGCTACATCGCCAGCACCGCTAACTGGGACCTCGCGCAGTCGCTGATCGCCCGCTACGGCAACGCCGCCGGCTGGGCGGCCATGGACCAGATCTGGTACGAGAGCCTGACGCCGAGCAAAGCCGCTTATCAGGTGGCCGCCGGCGGCAAGTGCAACCCCGCGGCGACGGTGAACGGCTGCGGCGCCACCAACTGGTACACGGTCTACCTGGCGGTGGACGACGACGACGGCAACCTGGCCAACGGCACCCCCAACGGCTGCCGGATCTGGGACGCCTTCAACGCCCACGGCATCGCCTGTGGCAGCCGTCCGGCCTGTACGGTCTAGACGGCACCCTTTCCCTCTCCGGCGGGACCGGACCCCGGCCCGGTCCCGCCTTCGGCACCCCCCTTGCAGCGGTTGACCTTCCGGACGGAGCAGGAGGGGACCGCTCATGAAGCTCAGGAAGAAACCGAAGACACCCGAAGTCGTGGTCATCACCGGCGCCTCCGCCGGCGTCGGGCGGGCGACGGCCCGGGAGTTCGCCCGGCGCGGCGCACGGATCGGCCTGGTCGCCCGTGGGCGGGAGGGCCTGGAGGCCGCGCGGCGGGAGGTCGAGGAGCTGGGGGGCCAGGGGATGGTGCTGCCGTTGGACGTGTCCGACGCCGATCAGGTGGAGAGCGCCGCCGCCCGTGTCGAGGAGGAGCTCGGCCCGATCGACATCTGGGTCAACAACGCCATGGTGTCGGTGTTCTCGCCGGTCAAGGAGATGACTCCCGAGGAGTACCGGTGGGTGACCGAGGTGACCTACCTCGGCTATGTGTACGGGACGCTCGCCGCACTGCGCCGTATGCTCCCCCGCGACCGCGGCTCGATCGTCCAGGTGGGCTCCACCCTCGCCTATCGGGGTATCCCCCTGCAGTCGGCGTACTGCGGCGCCAAGCACGCCATCCAGGGGTTCTGCGATTCGCTGCGTTGCGAGCTGCTGCACGACGGCAGCAACGTGCGCCTTACCATGGTCCAGATGCCGGCCCTCAACACACCCCAGTTCGGCTGGGTCAAGAGCCGCCTGCCCAGGAAGGCTCAGCCCGTGCCCCCTATCTTCCAGCCCGAGGTCGCGGCCCGCGCTGTCGTGTGGGCGGCGCACCACGACCGGCGCGAGGTCTGGGTGGGCGGCAGGACGGTGATCGGGATCGTGGGCAACCGCATCGCCCCCTGGTATGCGGACCGGTACCTGGCCCGCACCGGCTACGACTCCCAGCAGCTCGAGAGCCCGGAGGATCCGAACCGGGCCGACAACCTATGGGATCCCCTTCCCGGAGATCACGGCGCCCACGGCAGCTTCGACGACCGAGCCACAGGCCGTTCCCCCCAGCTCTGGGCCGCCACCCACCGCGGGCTCCTCGCCTCGCTGATGGGCGCCGGAGTAGGACTGCTCTGGGCCTGGCGGAGCGTCAAGACGTAGAGGGCTTCCCCTCGCCGGCCACTTGGCGGATGGTGGTGTCGAGCGTCTGGATGTTCACCGGTTTGGTGAGGTGCTTCTCGAATCCGGCCTCGCGGCTCTTGCGGAGGTCTTCCTCCATGCCGTAGCCCGAGAGGGCGATCCCCTTGAGGCCCCAGCGGCCCGCCAGCTCGCGCATGACGTCGAGGCCGCTGCCGTCCGGCAGGCCCAGGTCGCTCACCAGCAGGTCGAGGCGGTCGGACCCGCTCTGGGCCGCGGTCGCCGCCTGCAGCGCCTCCGCCACCGAGCCGGCCACCGTCACCCGATAGCCGAAGCCGTGCAGGAGATCGGCCATCGCCGCCGCCGTGTCGGCGTGGTCCTCGACCAGCAGGAGGTGCAGGGGGTAGGCCCGCCCCCCGGAGGTGGAGCGCTCCGGCGGCACCGCACCCGGGAGCTGGGCGGCCGCGGATTCCGTGCCCTGCGCCTCCTCCACCGGCAGAGCGACGGAGAACGTGGCGCCCTGGCCCCGTCCCGGGCTCGCCGCCGTCAGCGTGCCGCCATGCAGCTCGACGATCGCCCGGCTCACCGCCAGGCCCAGGCCGAGCCCGCCGAAGCGGCGGGTGATCAGCCGGTCCGCCTGCTCGAAGGCGTTGAAGATTCGCGGCAGCACTTCGGGCTCGATGCCGATCCCCGAATCGGAGACCTCCACCAGCAGCTCGCCGGGGAGCTCACCCTGAGGGCGGGCGATCCTCGACCGCACCGTAATGGTCCCTCCGGCAGGGGTGAACTTGATCGCGTTGTGCAGCAGGTTCCAGAAGACCTG
>DASPJI010000477.1:0-9412 GCA_035628695.1 Thermoanaerobaculia bacterium
GGCTGGAACATCGAGGCAGGCGAGCTGGCCGTCACCCCGCTCGAGCCGGTGGAGTCGTCGCTGGCGGTGGAGGTGACCCTCACCGGCGAGCCGCGGGACGGCGTCACCGCGCCGCTGCTCGCGCCGCGCGGGGCCTCCCGCGCGCTCTGGTTCGCCAAGGCGCTGGCCCAGGGGGACGGCCTCCTGGAGCTGGAGCAGGCCGGGGCGACGCGCGAGCCCGTAGCGTCGGAGACCGCCGCGCTGCCCCAGGCCTTCCGGGACATGGCCGGCGCGACGGTGGCGGTCACCGATCCGGCGCGGCCGCCGCGCTGGCAGGCGGTGTGGGCGGAGGGGACGGACGTCCTGGCCGTCCAGGTGGACCGCTTGCTGGTGGACGTGGCGCTGGGGAAGTCCGGCCGCGCCTCCTACCAGCTCTGGGCCGAGGTCCGCAACCGCGGCGCCCAGCAGCTCGTCCTGACCCTTCCCGCCGGCTTCGAGCTCGCCGAGGGGCGGCGCGACGGCCTGCCCGTGGCGCCGGGCCTCGCGCCGGCCGCGGGCCACGGCTTCGCCGTGCCGTTGCGGACAGCCGAGGAGGCTCAGGTCATCCACCTCACCGGCGTCCTGCCCTTGACGTGGCCGGAGGGGGACGGCGACCTGGCGGTGCCGCTGCCGGCGCTGTCCGCCCCGGCGGCCCGGGTGGAGGTCCGGGTGGTGCTGCCGGGCCGGCGGACCTACACGCTGCCCGGGCGGGTCAGGTGGGCAGCCCGCCTCGGCCCTTGATGGCACCGGCACCGGCCGCCGGCCCGCAGTCCTCCCAGATCGCGCAGCAGCTCCTGGCGAGCCGGGCCACGTCTCCGAGCGCGCCCGCCGCCCTGTTCGAGAGCCCGCCCGGGTTCGTGGTCGTGCCCGCCACCTGGAGCGCGCTGTCGGCCGCCCCTTCAGCCCTCGTCCTTCACGTCGAGTCCCGGAAAGTGAGGCAGCCATGGTTCTGAGACGCTGGATCGCCGGCCTTTTCCTGATCGTCCTGATGTCCCTCATGTCTGTTAGAGCCTGGGGGCAGGGTGCGGGCCCCGGCGAGGTGAGCCTCCCGCTGGCGGACTACCTGGCCCTGGCCGGGCGTGCCGAGGCGGCCGAAAAGGAGCGGGCGGAGCGCGCCGCCGGGCGGGAGGCGCCGGTGGCCGAGGTGACGGCGCAGCGGGTCTCCCTGGTGGCCGGCGAAGAGGAGGCCGAGGTGACCTCCGAGCTGGAGGTCCTCGTCCAGGGTCACCCGTCCAAGCAGGTCTTCCTGCCCCTGGCCGGGATCGCCGAGCGGGTGGAGGTGACGCCCGCGACGGCGGCGCTGACCGCCACCGAGGGGGGCGCCATGCTGGTGACCCCGGGTCCGGGAAAGTACCTCGTGCGGGTCCACGGCCGGCTGCCCGTGGCACGCGCCGGCGGCGTCGGCCGGTTGCCGCTGGCGCCGGTGGTGGCGCCGGTCGCCGAGGTCCAGGCCGACCTGCCGGCGGACGCGGGGTGGAGCAGCCCCGGGACCGTGGTGGTCGAGGAGCGCGAGCAGGACGGCCGCCGGCGGGTGCGTCTCGCGGCGCAGCGCGGCAAGACCGCCGTGCTCGAGCTGCGGCGGCGGGTCGACGGCAGCGACGCGGACCGCCTCCTCGCCCGCGCCGTGGTCCTCACCCTTTTTCAGCTCCGGCCCGACGGGGCGCGGCGCCACGACGTCGTCCTCTACGAGGTGGCGCGCGGCGGGCTGGCCAGCTTCGCCGTGGAGCTGCCGCCCGGGCTCGAGGTGGAGCAGGTGGGCACCGACGAGGGGGCCGTGGTGCCGTTGGCCGAGGCGCGCCGCCTGACCGTCCATCGCCAGAAGCAGCTCCAGGGCGCCGGCTATCTTGTGCTGACGTCGACGCCGCCCTCGGGTGTGTCCACGGGCCAGGTCCCCTTCGCCTTCGCCCTGCCGGGGGTGGAGGTGCGGGCGCGCTACCTCGCCCTGGCCAGCTCGGTGGCCGCCGACGTCCAGCCGGTCCCCGAGAAGAGCTGGGCGCGGGTGGACCTCGACGACCTGCCGGCCGAGCTGCGGGGAGCGCTGGGAGGCCGCGGCCTCTCGGCGGCTTGGCGGCTGCTCGCTCCGCCCGCGGCGCCGGCGGCATCGGCGGGCCTGGCCCTGGCGGTGGCGGAGCTGCCGAAGGCGCCGGAGCTGGAGGAGGTGGTCCGCGCCCGGGAGACGATGACCCTGGTGACGTTGGACGGCACGGTCCTCCATCGCGACCTCTTCACGGTGGAGGGCGGGGGCGAGGTCTTCGATCTGACGCTGCCGGCGGGGGCCACCCTCTGGTCGGCGCGGGTGGGGGAGCAGCCGGTGCGGCCGGTGGAGCGCGGCGGCCGTCTGTCGGTCCCGCTCGGCTTCCAATCGGGCCTCGCGAGGGTCGAGGTGGTCTCGGTGCTGCCCGGGGAGATCCCGGAGGGCCGGTCGAGGCTCGCCCTCGAGCTGGCGCGGGTCGAGGCGCCGGTGCTCGATCACCGTTGGCGTCTGCTGTTGCCCGAAGGCGCCCGCTACCGCTTCCGGGACGGCGACCTGCTGCCGGCCTGGGAGATGGTCACGTTCGTCACCAAGAGCGAGGCCTGGCAGTCCCTGGGTCAGGGCCAGGCGGGCGTCCGCGGCAGGGTCCGCGACGAGAAGGGCAGACCGCTGGCGGGTGCCACGGTCACCCTCCTCAGTCGCGGTCTGCAGGCGGAGAGCACCGCTGTGACCGGGGCTGATGGGGGATTCGCCTTCACTCTCCTCGCCGCCGGGGAGTATGAAATGACGGCGAGCTCCGAAGGACACCAGCCGGAGGTCTATCGCTTCAGCCTCGGCTCGCGGGAAGTCAGGCCGGCCTACATCCAGCTAACTACCGGGCAGGTGGTTTCCGAGGAGATCTTGGTGTCGACTCCTCCCTCTTTCGATACCACCACGATCGGCGAGAACTTCGATTACGAAAGCGAGGTGGAATCGCTGGCGATCCAGGAAAGATATTTCGAGAACGTCGCACTGTTGAGCAACGGTCTGGTGGGTGGCGTCAAGCCGCTGCCGGTGACCATTCCGGAAACAGGAAAGGTTTTGATCCTGACCGGAGTCCTCCCCCCCGAGCGGGTGGCGGCCGAGTTGGAGGTGCGGGCGAAGAGATAAGTCGGGAGGGTGCGCCTCCACCCAAGGGAGGCGCACCCAGCTGCGGAAGCGGGCACTGGTCAACTGAAGGACTCGTCGCCCTGGACCTGCACCACCGGCACCGCCACAGTCGCCGCCACTCCCTGCGGGTCCGCCAGCCGCCGGCTCAGGGCGGTGAAGCATAGGTCGCGTGGGGTGCAGAACGCGAACTTGAGGGATTCCATAGCATCGGCGACCAGGCTCGCGGGGCGCAGCTGGGCCGCCTCGCTTGGTACTGGAAGGAGCTCCTGGAGGGGCGGCAGCCCCTCCGAGATCCCCAGGGTGATGGACAGGTTGTCCCGAGATAGGACGGAGACGCCCCGCCCCGCCAGGTGATCGGCCAGCGTCGCGTTGGCCTTGAGCCCCGCGAAGGTCCACCAGTGGGCTCTGCCTGGCGCCCCTCGTTCCAGGGACGTCGCCTCCTGGCTGAGCCAGGGGAAGCGCCCGCGGAATTCGTGCAGCTTCTGGCGGGCACGGAGGGTGAGCAACCCCTCGTGCCCCTCCCCCAGGAGCACCCGCTTTTGCGCTTGGCAGAGGGCAAAGCCCAGGGGGAGCCCGTCGCCCAGCCAGAGGGAGCGCCCCGGGATCTCGATGGGCTCCACCCAGGCCTCCCGCCGCGACCAGTCCACGTGCACCACCCGCCAGCTACGGCCGCCGAGCAGCAGGACGGTCCCCCCGGGAGTCTCGAGCTGGAAGGTGGCGTCGTCCACGAAGCCCAGCTCCGTCCGGCCGTGCAGCACCCGCACCGATGGCGCCGCGTCGAAGACCGACAGCAGCTCCAGGAAGCCCTTGCCCCGAAACCGGCGGTCGCTCTCCGGGCCGAATCCGAGCAGGCCCGAGTCCTCGTGGAGGAAGCCCTCGCTCAGGAGGTGATCGACCACCGACCGCCGGGCGCCGGCCGGCAGGACGGCGAACCCGGGCATGGGATCGAGCCAGGTGGACCACGCTCCCCGTGGCATCCCCGGGAGCTGGTATGCCAGCGCCAGGAGCTGCTGTGCATAGATATGGAAGGGCAGCGCCGGCGGCTCGACCGGTTCTACGTAGCCCTCGCTCCACAGAAGCCCGATGGCCGCGGCCCGCAGCAGGGTCTCGGGAGCCGTGGTCAGAAACAACATGTTGCGTTTCGTACCCTGCCGTCTCCCTGTCCTCCCCAGCCGCTGAAGGAAGCTGGCGACCGTCGCCGGAGCCTCGATCTGAATGACCCGGTCGAGGTCGCCCACGTCGATCCCCAGCTCCAGCGTGCTGGTGGCCACGATGACACAATCCCTGGCCTCGGCGAAGGCCTGCTCGGCCCGCCGCCGCTCGTCGATGCCCAGGGAGCCGTGGGAGACGTGGGTCTCCACCCCCAGCTCCCGAAGCCGGAAGGCCAGGTCCTCCACCCGTGACCGGCTGTCACAGAAGACCAGCCGCTTCTCGCCGCGGTATAGCCGGGACAGCACCACCGCGGCGTTCTCCAGGCTTCCCACTGCGTCAATCTGGACGTCCGCCTCCACGGTCTGACCCGAATCCGGAGCGACCACGGTCCGTGGTCCCGGTGAGGAGCCGGCGAGCCAGGTCAGGAGCTGGGGCGGATTGCCGATGGTGGCGGACAGCCCGATCCGCTGGAGGTCCCGGCCCGCTACTCGCGACACCCTCTCCAGGACCGACAGGAGGTGCCAGCCGCGGTCGTCCCCCGCGAAGGCGTGGAGCTCATCCACCACCACGGACCGCAGGTTGTAGAACAGCCCGGCGTGATCGATGCCTCGGGAGGTGAGCATCACCTCCAGCGACTCGGGCGTGGTCAGCAGCAGGTCCGGCGGCTCACGCTGGATCTGCCGCCGAGGGCCCTGTCCTACGTCCCCGTGCCAGAGCCCGGCGCGCCGCCCCAGTAACCCCAGATAGCCGGAGAGGCGGACCTCCAGGTTGTTGAGCAGCGCCCGCAGCGGGCAGACATAGAGAACCGAGAGCCCCTGCCAGTCCTCGCTCAGCATGCGGGAGAAGAGGGGGAAGACGGCCGCCTCGGTCTTCCCCCCGGCCGTCGGCGCCACCAGCAGGGCGTGACTGCCCGCCAGCACCGGCTCGATGGCGCTCTCCTGGAGCGGCCGCAGGGTCCGCCAGCCGAGGCTGTTGACGATGTGGTGCTGCAGGGCCGGGTGCAGACGGTCGAACGCGTCCACCGGTCAGAGCTCGAGGTCGATGTCGTCCGGGCTCAGGGCTCCCCGGGCGCCCTGCTCCTCACGGGTGAGCTCTCCGGGCGCCAGGGTGAGGGCATAGTGCGTCCGGGGATCGAAGTCTGGATATTGCTCCACGCGATCCAGGACGTCGGACACCAGCTTCCGCAGGAAGAGCCGCGGGGCGACGCCCACTTTGCCACCCAACTCGCCGGCGACCGCTCGGGCCAGATCTGTCAGATAGGTGTCCGAGACCAGCTTGCGGACCCGCTCTGCCTCGGGCGACCCCCCGGCGAACAGGTCGCGGACCCGCCTCCCCACCTCCTCCAGCCCCTGGAGGTCGAAGTTGCGTAGCCGGATCTGCACCGCCCGGGGGTTGTCGAACCGCGCCTCGGTGGTGAAGTCCACCTGGAGGCGCTGAGCCAATCCGGGCGAACCCCGAAGAGTCTCCAAATTTTCCCGCTTCCGCCTCTTGACTGCCAATCCCACCTCTTCTATGCTTCTGTCATTCGGCAGTACCCGCAGGACACGGAAGGCGCGCCCCGCGATGCTATGAAGTGGAAGGGACGCGCTTCCCGGCGAAGCAGACGAAGCAGTGGTTTCCCGGCTGGACCGCGGCCGGCATGAAGCCGGTCGCGTTTGCGAGACGGCCCGGGGGGTGAGTTTGGGCCTCATCCCCCGGACCTGACCGCGCGAAAGGAGGTAGTCCTATGCGCAGCTTTGATGATCGTAGCAGCTCGGCCATTCACCCCAACGCGTTCGACGGCCCGTTCCTGCGCCGTCTGGCGGAGCGGGACGAGCCGCCCACGGCCGGCGACGCCGACGTGGCCGGCCCGTGGCGGATCGAGGAAATTCCCCAGCACGGCTTCGGCCTGTTCCGGCTGGGGGAGAGCCTGTCCCGCGGCTTCGCCCCGGTGGCGATTTTCCCCTCCCGCTGGCTCGCCCTCCTCATGGCAGCCATCCTCCCCGGTACCGGCCGCGATCCGCTGGTCCGCCTGGAGAAGCTGCTGGATGTGGAGGGCGGCTATCCCCTGGTCCTCCCCGGCCCGGACGGCGGGGAGGTCGTCGGCCGCTTCCAGCTCTTCGACGAGGCGGCTGTCGACGCCCTGAACGTGGCCGTCCATCTCCTCCAAGCGCCGGAGTCCCTGGCGTACCTGTTGGAGGCGGCGGGGGCCGTCACCCTCGAGCGCTGCGGCGCGATCCTCGACGAGCGGACCGCGGCACCGCAGTAGTCGTCCTTCTGGAGCCGCCGGCCGGGAGCTGTTCCGGCCGGTGGCGCAGTCTTCCAGGATTTCTTCACTGTCGTCTCGGAGCGTTTCCCTGCAGGAGGGAAACGCTCCGGAGCGACTCCTCAACACTGAGGGTTGATTTCTCAGTGTTGAGGGACGTCGCCGTAGTCCTGAGGAACGGCTCCGTAGCGTTGAGGAGCGGCTCCTCAGTATTGAGGAACGACGCCGAAGCATTGAGGGATGACCCCGAAGTGTTGAGGGACGGCCGCGGAGCATTGAGGAGTCACGCCGTAGCGTTGAGGAATGGCCCCGTAGTGTTGAGGAATGGCCCCGTAGTGTTGAGGAGCGGCTCCGAAGTACTGAGGGGCGGCTCCTCAACGTTGAGGAACGGCGCCGTAGCATTGAGGAGCGGTCCCTCAGTGTGGAGGAATGTCCCGGAAGCATGGAGGAGCGGCCTTGGAGCGTTGAGGGATAGCGCCTCAGTGTTGAGGAACGGCGCTGGAGCATTGAGGGATCGCCCCGGAGCATTGAGGAGCGGCACTGTTTCGCCTCAGGCTCTTCTGTGGGACAGAATGTCGCCGTGGCCCAGACGTTCCATGGGGGGCTCTCCAGGAGCCTCGTCGTCCTTGTCGCCCTCGTTGCGACGGCGGCGCTAGGGGCCTCCTGCCGCGCCGCCAACGAGTCTCCGGCCATCGAGGTCCTCACGCCGGGGGAGACGGTGACCGCCCGCCTCGCCGAGGGGGCAGTGCACGCCTACGGGATCAGCGTTCCAGCGGGCCACCTCCTGCATCTCGTGGCGGATCAGGAAGGTGTGGACGTCGTCCTGACCCTCCGCCGTTCCACGGGTGAGCCCCTCCTCGAGATCGATAGCCCGAGCGGAAGCTGGGGCCCGGAAGAGCTCTGGTGGATCGCTCCGGACTCCGGCGTCTGGCGTCTGGAGGTCCGGCCGTGGACGCCCGCTCCCCGAGGTCGCTATCAGTTGCGGGCCCTGGCGGTCCGGCCTGCGAGTTCGAGAGACGGCCTGCGGGCAGCCGCCGCGAGGAACGAGTGGGAAGCCGGGCGCCTGCTGGCCGCCGGCGACGCTGCTGCGGCCCGGCGCGAGCTCACGGCCGCGCGCGAGATGTGGCGGCGTGCCGGCGTGCCGCTCCAGGAGGCCCTCGCCGGTCTGCGGCTGGCGGCAGTCTCCGAAGCGGTGGAAGACGCGGCGGGCGAGGTGGAGTCGTACCGGAGCGCGCTGACGGGTCTCCGCCGTCTGGGCCAACCCCGCCTGGAGGTCTTCTCCCTGCTGCGTCTCGGCGAGGCGCTGCGCAAGGCCGGGGATCTCGCCGGCGCCTGGGAGGCTCAGGAGGAGGCCCTGGGGCTCGCCCAGCGCCGGGGTCTGAAGGAGGAAGCGGCCTTCGCGCTCAACAACCTGGCCTTGATCCTCGAAGCGCGGGGGGAGACCGGGGCCGCGCGGGAACGCTATCGCCACACCGCCGCCCTGTTCCGGCGCCTGGGCCTGAAGGCCGAGGAGGCCATGGCCCTGCACAGCCTGGGGACCTGCTCGAGCCTGCTCGGCCGCCTGAAAGAGGCGGAGGCGGCGCTGACCGCGGCCCTGGCACTCCGGCGCTCCCTCGGCGACGTGCGCGGCGAGGGAGCGACGTTGACCGAGCTGGGATGGGTCTACCACCTCCGCGCTCTGGCCGGGGGTGGGGAGACCGCCCGGGAGAAGGCTCGCGGTTTCCTGCAGGAGGCCCTGCTCCGCCGGCGTGAGGCCCGGGACTCGCTCGGCGAGTCCGGGACCCTCGACCGCCTCGGAACGGTCTACCGCCACTCCGGCCTCTGGAACGAGGCCCTCGCCTGCTACCAGCGGTCCCTCGTTCTGATCCGGGACACGCCGCCCGGGCGCCGGCAGGCGAATACCCTCTCCAATCTGGCGGAGCTATGGCTCGGCCGGGGCCGGCCCGCGAAGGCCCGCGAGCTGGCCACGGAGGCGGTGGCCCGCTTCGCCGCCCTGCCCGTCCGGGACGCCCATGGCGAGATCCACGCGCGCTACCTCCTCGGCCGCGCCGCCGCCGGGCTGGGCGATCTCGCGGGCGCCCGGCGCGAGCTGGAACAGGTCCTCTCTACGGTGGAGGCGCTGCGCTCGGAGCTGGGCGACCAGACGCTGACCCTGGCCTTCTTCGCCCAGCGGCAGCTCTACTTCGAGGGGGCCATCGAGACCCTGATGAACCTCGATGCCCTCTACCCGGGTCAGGGGTTCGACATCGCCGCCCTGGAGACCAGCGAGCGAGCCCGGATGCGCACCCTGCTCGACAGCCTCGCCGCCCGGCGCCGCCGCGCGCAGGGGAAAGAGGAGAGCGACGAGGCCCGGCCGATGACGGCGGAGCGCATCCAGCGGGAGCTGCTGGATGGCGACACGGTCCTGCTCGAGGTGGCCCTGGGAGAGGAGCGGGGCTTCCTCTGGGTGGTAAGCCGCGAGCGGGTGGAGGCGTTCCGGGTGCCGGGGTGGCGAGTCCTCCGGCCGCTGGTCGAGGAGGCCTACCGGGGGCTCCGCGGCGGCGGCGGCCGGGAAGCGTCGCGGCAGCTCGTGGAGCTTCTCCTGGGGCCGGCGGTGGACCGGCTGGACGGTGGGCTCGCAACGCGGCGGCTGGCGGTGGTCACCGACGGCCTCCTGGCTCACATCCCCTTCTCTGCCCTGCCCTGGGGGGAAAAGGGGCGGCCCCTGGTGGAGAGCTACGAGATCGTCCGCCTGCCCTCGGCGACGGCGCTGGCCATGTTGCGACAACGGGCGGCGCTCCGGCCGGCCGCCGAGGCCGGCGCGACGGCGGTGGTGGCGGACCCCGTTTTCTCCACCTTGGACCCGCGGGTGCATCGTGCCGGCGGCGCTCCGCCGG
>DASPJI010000478.1:0-3028 GCA_035628695.1 Thermoanaerobaculia bacterium
CGTCGCCAGCGCCTCCGATCTCTCCATGGCCTCGATCTTGGCCCGCAGCTCCGTCAGCTCCGGCCGCGGGGGCAAGCCCCGGAAGTCCGCGGCCAGCGCCTGATAGCCCCGGAAGGCTTCGGGCAGCCGGCCGCCGGACTCGTGGGCGCGGGCGCGCTCCATCCCCTGTTTCCACACCCCGTCCAGGAGGTCCGAGTCCTGGACTCTACGCCCCGCCTTGGCCGACTGGAGCTCCAGCCAGGCCAGCCCCTCGCCCGCGAGGTCCGCCGGCGGCCACTCGTGCCCACCTTCGAAGAGCTCGATCCGGTAGGCGATCCCGGCCTTGGACAGGTCCGCCTCCAGATCCATCAGCTCGTCGTAGTTGAAGTCCCGGTCGCCCACGGTGCCGAAGAAGACGAAGGGGGTGTCCTTGGAGGGCGGCCGGTCGAAGGGGAAGCCGCCGCTGGCGCCGATGACGCCGACGATGCTGCCGGGGGAGAGGGAGGCCAGGAGGCAGGCGGCCCGCACCGTGCCCGAGAAGCCCGCGGCATAGACCCGCTTGTCGTCGATGGAGAGGCGGCGGTGGGTGTCGGCCCACATCGCCCGCATGGCGGTGAGGTTCGGCTGCATGGCGCCGTCGCTCGCCGTGTTGTAGGAACTGGCAACGATCACTCCCAGCTTTTCAGCGGCGCCTGTGAAGCGCCGGGCGAAATCCGCCCCCTGGCCCCGCGCCTCCATCGCGTAGAGGACCGGCCAGGTGCGGTCCGGCCGGTAGCTTGAGGGGAGGTAGAGGGCATAGGTCTGGTCCGGCGCCTCCTGCGCGGTCACCTTCTCGATCAACTGGCCCCGCGGCAGCTCGGGCTGCGGCGTTTCGGCGGGTGCCTCGGCGGCGGCGAGGGGGAGGCTGACGGCCAGCAACGCCGTCACGGTCGCGAGAAAGCTCTGCAAGGTCTTCACGGGTCGCTCCTTCGGGCCGCAATGATCCCACACCGGGAAGGTGAACACGGAGCGACACGGACGATCACGGACTGACATGGACAGCTCTCTGCTCCGTCCGTCCGTGAAGGTCCGTGTTCGTCTGTGCTCGTCCGTGTCCCTCCCCGGAACAATCGCCCCGCTTTTCCTGTTCTTCCTGGTGGGAGGCTCTTCCCGGGCAGGAGATTTGCATTCTCTTCTGGCCGTCAGGAGAGGAGAGCCTCATGAGAACGCAGACCCGGTTCCTGTCCCTGGTTCCGCCCGAGGAGGAGGTCGCGGTCCTTCGCCGGCCGCGCGGGGTCCAGCCCGTCGATCTCGACGAGACGCTGCCCATCGTGGCCAAGCGCCCGGCCCTCCAGCCGGACACGCTGCCGATGAAGTGCCTGCGTTGCAACGGCCCGGTGGAACGCGGCACGGCACCGGTCTCGGTGCAGCGCAACGGCTACCGGATTGCCTGGGAGTCGGTGCCCGCCTGGGTCTGCACCCGTTGTGAGCTGCCCTATTTCGAGCCGCGCGAGGTTGAGAGGGTGCGCACCGCCGTCAAGGCCCTGCGGGCTATGGGGCCCCGCCGGGTCGCCCCCTAGAGTCCGCTCCCCTCTGGCCCTTTCAGCGCTCTGTGCTATCCTGCCGCCCCGCGGCGGCAGGACTGCCCCAGCTCGGCCCACTGGGCGGAGCCGCGCCTTTCCCCGGCTTTTCGATCCCCCGGATCAGTGAGGATATCCCTTGAGTCAGCAGAGAGACGACGTCCGCAATCTGGCCATCATCGCCCACGTCGACCACGGCAAGACCACGCTGGTGGACGCGATGCTGTGGCAGAGCGGCATCTTCCGTGAGAACGAGCACGTGGTGGACCGGGTGATGGATTCCATCGACCTGGAGCGCGAGAAGGGCATCACCATCATGGCCAAGAACACGGCCATCAACTTCCGCGGCACCCGGATCAATATCGTCGACACCCCCGGCCACGCCGACTTCGGCGGCGAGGTCGAGCGCACGCTCAAGATGGTGGACGGCGTGCTCCTGCTGGTCGACGCCAGCGAGGGCCCCCTGCCGCAGACCCGCTTCGTGCTGCGGAAGGCGCTGGAGGACAACCTCCGGCCCATCGTGGTGGTCAACAAGATCGACCGCCCGGACGCCCGCATCGCCGAGGTGCTGAACGAGGTCTACGACCTGTTCATCGACCTCGACGCCACCGAGGAGCAGCTCGAGTTCCCCGTCCTCTATACCAACGCCCGCAAGGGGACCTGCCGGGCGGAGCCGGACGCTCCCGACCAGACCCTGGAGCCGCTGTTCGAGGAGATCATCCGGACCGTGCCGGCGCCGGTCTACGAGGCCGAGATGCCGCTGCAGTTCCAGGTCATCACCCTGGACTACGACGACTACGTCGGCCGCCTGGCCATCGGTCGGGTGTTCAACGGCCGGGTGCGCAAGGGGCAGGAGGCGGGGCTCTGCCGGCTCGACGGTACGGTCGATCCGGTCAAGATCTCGGTCCTCTACGGCTACGAGGGGCTGCGCCGGGTCGAGATCGCCGAGGCGGGCCCGGGCGACATCGTGGCGCTGGCGGGCATCGAGGAGGTCAACATCGGCGAGACGCTGTCCGAGCGGGACAACCCCCAGGCGCTGCCGCCGATCCAGATCGACGAGCCCACCATCTCCATGGTGATCTCGATCAACGACTCCCCGTTCTCCGGCCGCGACGGCAAGCACGTCACCTCCCGCAAGCTCAAGGAGCGCCTCGACCGCGAGGTGCTGGGCAACGTGGCGATCCGGGTCGAGCCTACCGACTCCCCCGAGGCTTTCAAGGTGTCGGGCCGCGGCGAGCTGCAGCTCGCCATCCTCATCGAGATGATGCGGCGCGAGGGCTACGAGATGTCGGTCGGCAAGCCCGAGGTCATCACCCGCCGCATCGACGGCGTGCTCCATGAGCCCATGGAGATGCTGATCATCGACTGCCCCGAGGAGTTCATCGGCGTCGTCACGGAGGCGATGGGGCGGCGCAAGGGGCAGATGGCGAAGATGGTCAACCACGGGACGGGGCGCGTCCGCCTGGAGTTCGAGACGCCGTCGCGCGGCC
>DASPJI010000479.1:0-3208 GCA_035628695.1 Thermoanaerobaculia bacterium
CGGTCCCACCGAGACGGTCGTCGGCTGCTGCGTCTACGAGGTGCCCTCCGGAGCACGTCTTACCGGGACGGTGCCCATCGGCCGCCCGATTGCCCGTACTCGCATCCATCTGCTGGACACGAGCCTGGAGCCGGTGTTCCCAGGTACGCGGGGTGAGTTGTTCATCGGCGGGGCAGGGGTGGCCCGGGGCTATCTGGGGCGGCCTGACCTCACGGCCGACCGCTTCCGTCCCGACCCGTTCAGCCCGTCTCCGGGAGAGCGACTGTACAAGACGGGCGATCTCGGGCGGTATCTGCCGGGCGGTGACATCGAGTTCCTGGGGCGGACGGATCACCAGGTCAAGGTGCGAGGATTCCGGATCGAGCTGGGAGAGGTCGAGGCGGTTCTGGCGAGCCACCAGGCGGTGCGCGACTGCGTGGTGCTAGCCCCCCTCGACTCCTCCGGCGCACGCCGTCTCGTGGCCTACGTCGTGGGGCCGGAGCCGCCGAACACCGAAGAACTGCGCGCCTTCCTCGCCGGGAGGTTGCCGGAGCCCATGGTGCCCACGGCCTTCCGCGCGCTGGATGCCCTGCCGCTCACACTCAATGGCAAGGTGGACCGCGAGGCGCTGCCGGCGCCGGACCCCGGCCTGCTCGCCGCGACGGGGAGCTACGCGGCGCCCGCCGATCCAGCCGAGGAGCTGCTGGCCGGGATCTGGAGCGAGGTGCTGGGGCTCGACGCTGCCAGGGTGGGAGTCTGCGACGACTTCTTCGCGTTGGGCGGCCATTCGCTGCTGGCGACCCAGGTGGCCTCCCGCATCCGCAAGGCTTTCGGTGTGGAGCTGCCCCTGCGCCTGGTCTTCGAGGCGCGGACGGTGCGGGACCTCGCCCGGGTCGTCCAGGAGGTGCGCCGGGCGGACGCTCCCCAGGCGCCGCCTCTCGTTCCGGTGCCCAGGAAGGGCGCCCTCCCGCTGTCCTTCGCGCAGCAGCGGCTCTGGTTCCTCGACCAGCTCGAGCCGGACAGCCCGCTCTACAACGTGCCGGTCGCCTTGCGGGTCGAAGGGTACCTCGGCATCGTCCTGCTCGCCAAGAGCCTGGCCGCGCTGGCCCAGCGGCACGAGGCCCTGCGCACGGTCTTCCCGGCGGTCGAGGGCTCACCGATGCAGGTGATCCGTGACACCCCCGACGTCCAACTGCCTCTGATCGACCTCTCGGGACTGCCGGGAGCCGGGCTCGGCGAGCTGGTTCGCCGCCTGGCAACAGAGGAGGCGGGCCGGCCGTTCCGGCTGGCCGACGGCCCGCTGCTGCGCGCCACCGTGCTGCGGCTGGGCCCGCAGGATCACGCCGTGCTGCTCACCCTGCACCACATCGTGAGCGACGCCTGGTCCATGGGCGTCCTGGTGCGGGAGCTGACGGCCCTGTATGAGGCGTACGGGGCTGGCCGAGCGACCCCGTTGCGGGAATTACCGGCGTTGCCGGTGCAGTACGCGGACTTCGCCTCCTGGCAGCGCGGATGGCTGCAGGGCGAGACGCTGGAGAGGGAGATCGCCTACTGGCGCGGCCAGCTCGCGGGCCTCCCGCCGCTGCTGGAGCTGCCGGTGGACCACCCGCGGCCGGCCGTGCGGAGCCTGCGCGGTGCGGCACTGCCGGTGCGGCTGCCGGCGGACCTCGCTCCACGGGTGCGGGCGTTCAGCCGGCAAGAGGGGGCCACGCCGTTCATGGTCCTGCTGGCCACCTTCCAGGGGCTGCTCTCGCGCTACAGCGGCCAGCCGGACCTGGCGGTCGGCACGCCCATCGCGGGCCGCAATCATCTGGAGACCGAGGGGCTGATCGGCTTCTTCGTCAACACCCTGGTGCTGCGGCTGCGGGCCGACCTTTCGGAGGGGCCGTCGTTTCGCGAGCTGTCAGGCCGGGTCCGGGAGACGGCTCTGGCGGCGCACACCCATCAGGACGTGCCGTTCGAGAAGCTGGTGGAGGAGCTGGCGCCGGACCGCAGTCTCAGCCACACACCGCTGTTCCAGGCCGTTTTCAGTCTGCAGAACACCCCCTCCGAGACACCGGCACTCGCCGGTGCCCGGTTGTCCTGGCTGGCCGCCCCGACGAGCACGGCCAAGTTCGACCTCACGCTGGCTCTGGGGGAGCGGGAGGGCGCTCTCGAGGGTTCGATCGAGTACAGCACCGATCTGTTCGAGGCGGTGACGATCGAACGCCTGGCGCTCCACTTTGCGCGCCTGCTCGCGGCGGCCTTGGAGGAGCCCGGCGCCGGTGTCGGAGAGCTGCCGCTGCTCACCGACGCCGAACGCGCGGAGCTGGTCGCCGCCTGGAGCCCCACCACTGCATGGCGAGAGGAGACGACCTTGCCGGAGCTGTTCCGCGAGCAGGTGGAGCGGCGTGGCGAGACCGAGGCACTGTCGTTCGAGGACGAGCGGCTGAGCTATCGCGAGCTGGGCCGGCGGGTGCGGTCTCTGGCCAACCACCTGAAGGGGATGGGGGTCGGCCCCGAGGTTCGGGTGGGGCTGTGCGCCGAGCGTTCGGCGCACCTGGTGGTGGGCCTCCTGGCGATCCTCGAGGCCGGCGGCGTCTACGTGCCGTTGGACCCCGCCTACCCGGCGGAGCGTCTGGGCTTCCTGATGGCGGACTCCGGGGTGGCCGTCGTGGTCGGGCAGGAGGCGGTCCGGGACCGGCTGCCCGGGGGCACCTGGAAATGGGTGCCGCTGGAGCGGGAGCCGGCCCCGGCGGACGGCACGGCGGTCCCGCCGCTACGGCTGATGCCGGACGCGGCGGCGTACGTGATCTATACGTCGGGCTCGACCGGCCGCCCCAAGGGGGCGGTGGTGAGTCATCGCAACGTGGTGCGGCTGCTGCGCTCCAGCGAAGCGGACTTCGGTTTCGGACCGGGGGACGTCTGGACCCTGTTCCACTCCTTCGCCTTTGACTTTTCGGTCTGGGAGCTGTGGGGGGCGCTGGCCTATGGCGGCCGGCTGGTGGTGGTGCCGTACTGGGTCGCCCGCTCGCCCCAGGCGTTCGCCGGGCTGCTGGAGCAGGAGGGCGTCACGGTGCTCAACCAGACGCCCTCGGCGTTCCGCCAGCTCATGCGAGTGGAGGGGGAGCCCGCCCTCCGCCTGCGTATCTTGGTGTTCGGGAGCGAGGCGCTGGACCCCTCCAACCTGCGCGGCTTCCACCAGCGCTACCCGGCGGTGCGGCTGGTGAACATGTACGGCATCACCGAG
>DASPJI010000480.1:0-3087 GCA_035628695.1 Thermoanaerobaculia bacterium
GCGGACCTGGATCGAAGAGGTGCTGGCGGGGATCTGGAGCGACGTCCTCGGGGTGGAGCGGGTAGGGACGGAGGACGACTTCTTCGCCCTCGGCGGGCACTCGCTGCTGGTGACGCGGGTGGTGTCGCGCCTGCGGGGGGCGTTCGGGATCGAGCTGCCGCTGCGCACGCTGTTCGAGGCGCCGACGCTGGCCGGGCTGGCTGGCCGGGTGGAGCTGGCCCTGGGCGCGGAGCCAGGGGTGGCGGCACCGCCGCTCGTGCCGGTCCCGCGCGGCGGCGCCCTGCCGCTGTCGTTCGCCCAGCAGCGGCTCTGGTTCCTGGACCAGCTCGAGCCGGGGAGCGCCGCCTACAACCTCCCCTCCGCCGTCCGCCTGACCGGGGAGCTGTCGCCGGCGCTGCTGGCGCGGGTCTTCACCGAGATCGTGCGGCGGCACGAGTCGTTGCGGACCACGTTCACGGCGCGGCAGGACGGCCCGGTGCAGGAGATCGCCCCGCCCGGGCCGGTGGAGCTGCCGGTGATCGATCTTTCGGGCCTCGCCGGGGCGGCGCGGGAGGCCGAGGCCCGCCGCCAAGCCGGCGAGGAGGCGCGCCGGCCGTTCGATCTGCAGCGCGGGCCGCTGCTGCGGCTGCGCCTGCTGCGGCTGGCGCCGGACGAACACGCGCTGCTGATGACGATGCATCACATCGTCTCGGACGGCTGGTCGGCGGGGGTGCTGCTGGGGGAGATCGCCACGCTCCACACCGCCTTCGCGGCGGGGCGGCCGTCGCCTCTGCCGGAGCTGCCCATCCAGTACGCCGACTTCGCCGCCTGGCAGCGCGGCTGGCTGCGCGGCGAGGTGCTGGAGGCCCAGGCCGCGGCCTGGACGCAACGGCTCGCCGGGGCGCCGCGGGTGCTGGAGCTGCCGCTGGACCGGCCGCGCCCGGCGGTCCAGGCCCACCGCGGCTCGTCGCTGGCCGTGAGCCTGCCGCCGGAGCTGTCGGCGGCGGTGCGCGAGCTCTGCCGGCGCGAGGGGGCGACGCCGTTCATGGCGCTGCTCGCGGGCTGGGCGGCGCTGCTCGGCCGCCACGCCGGGCAGGACGACGTGCTGGTGGGCACTCCCATCGCCGGCCGCAACCGGCGCGAGGTCGAGGGGCTCATCGGCTTCTTCGTCAACACCCTGGTCCTGCGCACCGGCCTGTCGGGGGAGCCGGGCTTCGGCGAGCTGCTGGCGCGGGTCCGCCAAGCCTGCCTCGAGGCCTACACGCACCAGGACCTGCCGTTCGAGCGGCTGGTCGAGGAGCTGGTGCCCGGGCGGGACCTCTCCGTCTCGCCGCTGTTCCAGGTGATGCTCGTGCTGCAGAGCGAGACCCCGCGCCTGTCGGTGCCGGGGCTCGAGCTCTCCCCCCTGCCGGCGGAGGGGCGGGTGGCGAAGTTCGACCTCACCCTCGCCCTCGAGGAGACGGCGGGGGTGTTCGCCGGCGCTCTCGAGTACGACCGCGACCTCTTCGACCGCAGCACGGTGGCGCGCCTGTCCGCCCGCTTCGCGGCCTTTCTGGAGGGCGCCCTCGCGGCTCCGGACGCCGGGCTGGCGGAGCTGCCGCTGCTCCTTCCGGGCGAGCGCCACCAGGTGCTCCGCGAGTGGAACGACTCCGCCACGTCTTATGCGGAGGGGCGCTGCCTGCACGAGCTGATCGCCGCGCGGGCGGCGGCGACGCCGGACGCGGTGGCCGCAGTGTTCGAGGACGAGGCGCTGACCTGCCACGAGCTCGCGCGGCGCGCCCACCGTCTGGCCCGGCACCTCGCCGGGCTGGGCGTGCGGCCGGACGGCCGGGTGGGCGTCCTGATGGAGCGCTCGCTGGAGATGATCGTCGGCCTCGCCGGCGTGCTCGCGGCGGGGGCGGCCTACGTCCCCCTGGACCCCTCGTATCCGGCCGCGCGCCTCGCCGTGCTGCTGGAGAGCGCCGGGGTGGACGTGGTCCTCGCCCAGTCACGGCTGGCGCCGCTGCTCCCCCGCCGCGGTGAGCGCGGCGAGAAGGTGGTGGCGCTGGACGGTCCGCCGAGCCGGGAGGCGGCCGGCTCTCCGGGGCGCGCCGGCGAGGACAACCTCGCCTATGTGATCTACACGTCCGGCTCCACCGGCACCCCCAAGGGGGTGATGATCCCGCACCGCGGCATCGTCAACCGGCTGCTGTGGATGCGGCAGACGTACGGGCTGGCGCCGGCGGACCGGGTGCTCCAGAAGACGCCGTTCAGCTTCGACGTCTCGGTGTGGGAGCTGTTCTGCCCGCTGATCACGGGCTCCCGGCTGGTGCTGGCGCGGCCGGAGGGGCACAAGGAGCCGGCCTATCTGGCGGACCTGATCGCCCGCGAGGGGATCACCACCCTGCACTTCGTCCCCTCGATGCTCCAGGCCTTCCTGGAGGTGCCGGGGCTGGAGGCGCTCGGCTCGCTGCGGCGCGTGATGGCGAGCGGCGAGGCGCTGCCGCCGGACCTGGTGCGCCGCTTCTTCCGACGGCTGGGCGGCGTGGAGCTGCACAACCTCTACGGCCCCACCGAGGCGTCGGTGGAGGTGAGCGCGTGGGCGGGCGAGCCGGAGCCGCCGCGGGGTGTCGTCCCCATCGGCCGTCCCATCGCCAACCTCCGGCTCCATGTGGTGGACCGCGGCCTCCGGCCGCAGCCCGTGGGCGTGGCCGGCGAGCTGCTCCTGGGGGGCGTGGGCCTGGCGCGGGGGTACCTGGGACGGCCGGAGCTGACTGCGGCCGCCTTCGTCCCCGATCCGCTCGGCGGCGGGCCGGGGGAGCGCCTCTACCGCACCGGCGACCTGGCGCGGACGCTGCCGGACGGCCAGGTGGAGTACCTGGGGCGCATCGATCACCAGGTGAAGATCCGCGGCGTCCGCATCGAGCTCGGGGAGGTCGAGGCGGTGCTGGGGAGCCACCCGGCGGTGCGGGAGTGCGTCGTGGCGGCCCGCGGGGAGGGGGCCGGCTCTCCCCGCCTCGTGGCCTACATCGTCGCGAGCTCCGGCACCGATCCGGTCGCGTTGCGGGCGTTCCTGGCTGCGAAGCTGCCCGAGGCGATGGTGCCCGCGGCGTTCGTGATCCTCGACGC
>DASPJI010000481.1:0-4536 GCA_035628695.1 Thermoanaerobaculia bacterium
CTCGAGGTTGGTGAACAGGCTGCGGATGGAGCGGCCGACTTGGAGCTGCTCACCCGAGGTGACGACCTCGCGCAGGCGGCGCGGCACCCGGTTCTCCTCGCCACAGACGTCGGCGAGCTGCTTGAGCGCCGCGAAGGGCAGGTGTAGCCGCTCCACCTCGTGCTCCTCCAGGTGCTTCCAGAGCGCCTCCATGTCGCGCCGGTATTCCTCCGGCACCATGACCAGTGTGCTGCCCGAGCAGAGCACGGCGAAGATCTCCAGGAAGCTGACGCAGAACCCGAAGGTGGCGAACTGCACGGTGCGCGCGTGGCGCGTCAGCCGCGAGTGGCCGAACTGCCAGTCGAGGAGGTTGACGAAGGCGCGGTGCGGGAAGCTGACCCCCTTGGGCAGACCGGTGGAGCCGGAGGTGTAGATGAGATACATCGTCGACTCCGGGTGCGTCCGGCAGACCGGGTTCGCGTCGCTCTCGCCGGCGGTGATCAGCGACCAATCGGTGTCGATGCGCAGGCGGGGGATGCCGGTGTCGGGCAGCAGCGGCAGCAGCTTCTCCTCGGCCAGCAGCAGCGCCAGGCCGGCGTCCTCGATGACGTAGCGCAGGCGCTCCTCGGGGTAGGTAGGGTCGAGGGCCAGGGCGGCGCCGCCGGCCTTGAGCACGCCCAGCAGGCTGATGACCATGGTCCAAGTGCGGTCGACGCAGATTCCCACCAGGATGTCGGGCCCGATCCCCAGCCGGCGCAGGTGATGCGCCAGCCGGTTCGCCATGGCGTTGAGCTCGCGATAGGTGAGCCGGACGTCGCCAGCGATGAGGGCGAGGGCCTCGGGCGTCGCCGCCACCTGCTCTTCCACCCATTCGTGGATGCAGCGTCCCGGCCCGAACTCGATCCGGGTGTCGTTCCACTCCTCCACGAACTGGTGCCGCTCGGCTTCGGTGGGGCCGGCCAGGGCCGAGATCGGCAGCTCGGGGTTCGCCACCGCCCGCGCCAGCACCGCCTCGTAGTGGCCGAGCAGGCGCCGCATCGTTGTGGCGTCGAACAGTGTGGTGCTGTATTCGAGCTGGCCGGACAGCCGCCCCTCCTCCTCCCAGCAGACCAGCGCCATGTCGAACTTCACCGTCCCCAGGTTCACCGGCAGGGAGGCCGCCGAGAGGCCGGGCAGGTCAAGGGGTGGCAGCGGAATGTTCTGCAGCACCAGCATCACCTGGAAGAGCGGGTTGCGGCTCAGGTCGCGCTGCGGCTGGAGCTCTTCGACGATGCGCTCGAAGGGCAGGTCCTCGTGCACGTAGGCGGCGAGGGTGGTCTCCCGCACCCGCCCCAGCAACTCGTGCATGGACGGGTCGCCCGACAGGCGCGTGCGCATCACCAGGGTGTTGACGAAGAAACCGATGACGTCCTCGGTCTCGCGGCGGTTGCGGTTGGCCACCGCCGCGCCCACGGCGATGTCGGTGCGTCCGGTGTAGGAGGCCACCAGCACGTCGAAGGCGGCGAGCAGGACCATATAGAGGGTGCCGCCGGCGTTGCGGGCCAGCTCCCGCATGGCGCCGGTCAGCGCCGGAGGCAGCGCCACCTGCAGGAGGGAGCCGCGGAACGTTTCCACCGCCGGCCGCGGCCGGTCGGTGGGCAGCTCGATCACCGACAGGCCGGAGAGCTGGCGGCGCCAGTAGCCCATCTGCTTCTCGAGCACCTCGCCGGTCAGCCAGCGGCGCTGCCAGACGGCGAAGTCGGCGTACTGCAGCGGCGGCGGGGGCAGGGGGACCGGCGAGCCGGAGACGAAACCCCGGTAGAACGCCGATAGCTCACGCACGATCACCCCCGTCGACCACCCGTCGCTGATGATGTGGTGCATGCAGATGAGCAGCAGGTGCTCCCGCTCGCCGCCGCGCAGTAGGGTGATGCGCATCAGCGGCCCGCGCGCGAGATCGAATGGGCGCCGCACCGCCTCCCGCGTCAGCCGCTCGAGCTCGCGCTCGCGGACCGCCGGCGGCAGGCCGGAGGCGTCGATCACCGGCAGCGGCACGTGCACCGCGTCCGGCGAGGCGATCTTCTGCACCGCGCCGGTGGCCGTCTCCGGGAAGGTGGTGCGCAACGACTCGTGGCGGCGGACGATCTCGCCGAAGCTGCGCTCCAGGGCTGCGACGTCGAGCTCGCCCTCGAGCGCCCCTACCAAGGGGATGTTGTAGAGCTGAGTCCCCGGCTCGAGCTGATCGAGGAACCAGAGGCGCTGCTGGGCGAACGACAGGACCGGATCTCCGTCGCGCTGCACCGGTACGATGGCCGCCCCCGCCTCACCTCCCTGACGCAGTGTCAGATCGATCACCTCCGCCTGGCTCTCCAGGGTCTGGGCCTCGAAGAAGCACTGCATCGGCAGATCGAGGTCGAAGGCATCGCGCACTCGGGAGCGCAACTGGGCGACCTTGAGGGAGTGCCCGCCGAGGTCGAAAAAGTTGTCGCCGAGCCCGACGTGACCGATCTCGAGCAGCTCGCGCCAGAGCGCGGCCAGCAGCTCCTGCACCGGCGTGACGAGCGTGTCCGACTCCGCGCCGCTCTCGCCGCCCTGGGCCAGGGCTTGGCGTCCTATCTCGCCGAGAGTGTGCCGGTCCACCTTGCCGCTGGTGCTGAGCGGCCAGACGGTGACGGGCACGAAGGCCGTGGGAACCATGTGGTCGGGCAGATGGCGGCGGGCGTGCTCGCGCAGCTCCACCGACGCTACCGGCGCGCCCAGGATCAGGAAGGCCGCCAGCCGGCCGTCCAGGGCCAGGACCGTCGCCTCGCGCACCGCCGGGTGCAGGGTCAGCACCGCCTCGATCTCCCCCAACTCGATACGCTGGCCGCGGATCTTGACCTGGTGGTCGATACGTCCCAGAAACTCGATCTCGCCCTCGGGCGACCAGCGCACCAGGTCGCCCGTGCGGTAGAGGCGCTCACCCGGAGAGGCGGCAAGCGGATCGGGCACGAAGCGTTCGGCGGTCAGGTCGGGGCGGCCCAGGTAGCCGCGCGCCAGGCCAGCGCCGCCGATCAGCAGTTCGCCCGGCACGCCCAGAGGCGCCGGACGTGGCTCCCCTCCGGGCTCCAGTACATGGACGCGGACGTTCTCCAGCGGCCGGCCGATGGTGGGGACCTGACCCGCCCACTCGGGCCGGTCCATGGCGGACACCGGCCCGGTGGTGGCCATCACCGTCGCCTCGGTGGGGCCGTAGGCGTTGATCAACCGGAAGGGAAGCGACTCCGGCACGAAACAATGCAGCCGGTCGCCGCCCGTGAGCACCGAGCGCAACGACATCCGAGGCTCTCCAGTGTCATCCCAGCCCAGCTCGAGGAGCCCTTCGGCGAGAGCCGTGGGCAGGAAACTCGTAGTGATCCCCTGCTGCGCCATCCAGTTCCGCAGCTCCTCCGGCGAGGTGCGCACCGCCTCCGGCGCGATGTACAGGCTGGCGCCGGCCGCGAGATAGATCCAGATCTCCAGGATTGTGGCGTCATAGCCCACGCCGGCCAGGAGCGTCGTGCGGTCGGCCGCCTGGACGCTCTGCAGGCGAGCCTGCAATGCCACCAGGTTCAGCAGCGAACCGTGCGACAGGTCGACGGCCTTGGGCCGGCCGGTGGATCCGGAGGTGTAGATGACGTAGGCCAGGTTGCCCGGCGCCAGCGCCGGCGTCGGCAGCTCCTCGCCCACACCGTGGACGTCCAACTCGTGGGGGAACAGGCAATGGATGCCGCGCTTCGCGGCGAGCTCGGCGAGTCTGCCACGCCGTGTGAGCAGGACCGGCATCCCCGAGTCCTCGAACTGGAAGCCCAGCCTCTCCTCGGGGTGGGACGGGTCGAGAGCAACGTAGGCGCCGCCGGCCTGGAGCACTCCCAGGCATGAGGCCAGCAGCTCCGGCGAGCGCTCCAAACAGACGCCGACCCGAACTTCAGGGCTCACGCCCAGGCCGCGCAGCGCGTAGGCGATGCGGCGCGCCCAGAGGTCGAGCATGCCGTAGCTCACCTGCCGCGCGCCGTCGACCATCGCAGGCGCCTCCGGCTGGCGCCGCGCCTGCGCCGCCACCAGCTCGTGCACCCAGGGGCCACCGGCCGCCTCGCGTGCCGTGTCGTTCCATTCGGCCAGCAACTGGTGCCGCTCGGCCTCGGTGAGCAGCGGCAGCCGCGACAGCGGCAGGTCCGGCGCCATGGCGATGCCTTCCAGCAGAGTCGCGTAATGCGCCAGCAACCGCGCCACGGTGGAGGGGGTGAACAGGTCCACCGAGTACTCGGCCGCGAGCGTCAGACCCTCCTCCCGCTCCTCGACTGTGAGCGACAGGTCGAACTTCGCGGTCTGGCTCTCGCCGGACGACAGCGGCGCGATGCGCAGTGCACCCTCGACCGGGGTGGGGGTGTTCTGGAGCGCCATCGTCACTTGGACCACCGGATTGCGCGACAGGTCGCGCGGCGGCCGCAGCTCCTCGACCAGCGTGTCGAAGGCCAGATCCTGGTTGGCGAAGGCCTCCAGCACCGTCTCGCGCACGGTAGCCACGAAACCCAGCGTTTCCACGTCCTCCGCTGGGCG
>DASPJI010000482.1:0-6247 GCA_035628695.1 Thermoanaerobaculia bacterium
GAGCCGAAGGGCGAATTCCGGCGCGGCGGCGAGGCGATCACCCCGGATCAGGCCGGCGAGCCGCTCCTCGAGCTGCTGCGCGCCGGCGTCCTCGCCTCGGACGCCCACCTGTCGCAGGGGGAGGAGGGGGCGTGGGAAGTCCAGGGGGACCCCACCGAGGGGGCGCTGGTGGTGGCCGCCGCCAAGGCCGGGATCGACAAGGCCGCCCTCGACGCCGAGCGGCCGCGCGTGGGCGAGATCCCCTTCACCTCCGAGACCAAGCGGATGACCACGCTGCACCGCTTCCCCGACGGGACCCCGGTGGCCTGCGAGAAGGGGGCGCCGGAGGTCCTGCTGCCGTCCTGCTCCAAGGTGCGGACCGCCGAAGGCACCGCCCCCCTCGACGCCGCCGGACGGGAGAGGATCCTCGCCGCGGCCGGAGAGATGGCGGCCAAGGCGTTGCGGGTGCTGGCGGTCGCCGCCAAGCCCGGCGCCACCCTGGAGGACGCCGAGCGGGACCTCGTCTTCCTGGGCCTGGTGGGGATGATCGATCCGCCGCGGACCGAGGTGAAGGACGCCATCCGCACCTGCCAGGAGGCGGGGATCAAGCCGGTGATGATCACCGGCGACCATCCGGTGACCGCCGAGGCGATCGCCCGCGAGCTCGGCGTGCTGCGCGGCGGCCGGGTGCTCACCGGCGCCGAGCTGGAGGACCTGGACGACGCCACGTTCGACCGCATGGTGGGGGAGGTGGAGGTCTACGCCCGGGTCTCCCCGGCCCACAAGCTGCGCGTCGTCTCCGTCCTTCAGAAGAAGGGGGACTTGGTGGCGATGACCGGCGACGGCGTCAACGACGCGCCCGCCCTCAAGAAGGCCGACATCGGCATCGCCATGGGGATCACCGGCACCGACGTCACCAAGGAGGCGGCCGACATGACCCTGACCGACGACAACTTCGCCTCCATCGTCGCGGCGGTGGAGGAGGGGCGCGGGGTCTTCGGCAACATCAAGAAGTACCTGATGTTCCTGCTCTCCTCGAACATCGGCGAGATCGGCCTGATGGCGGGGGCGTCGCTGCTCGGCCTGCCGCTCCCCCTGTCGGCGGTGCAGATCCTCTACGTCAACCTGGCGACCGACGGCCTGCCGGCCCTCGCCCTGGCCGTGGACCCGCCGGAGGACGACCTCATGCGCCGGCCGCCGCGCGACCCCCGCACCGGCATCTTCACCCGGCCCGTGGTCGCCCTGATGCTGGTGGGGGGGATCTGGTCGACGCTGGTGAACCTGGGGCTCTTCGTCTGGGCCCTGCGCTCCGGCCGCGGGCTCGAGGAGGCGATGACCATGGCCTTCGTCTCGCTGGTGATGATCCAGTTCTTCAAGTCCTACAACTATCGCTCCGACCGCCAGTCGGTGCTCCACCACCCGTTCGCCAACAAGTGGCTGAACCTGGCGATCGTCTGGGAGCTGGTGCTCCTGGCTCTGATCGTCTATCTTCCCGTGCTGCAGGAGCCGTTCGGCACCTTCCCCCTGTCGGCCGCCGACCTGGCGATCATCGGCGGCCTGTCGCTGACCATCTCGCCGGTGCTGGAGCTCGCCAAGTGGATGGAGCGGCGGGGCTGGTTCGGCCGGATGGACTGAGGAGATCTGCGGGATGAACCGCCTACCTGGCGTCGCTGCCGGGGGATTGACCTACTCCCCCGGGCACTCCCCGTCCCGCTCCAGGTCCCGGATGTAGTCGCGGACGCGCTCGGCGTCGTCGGCGTCGGGGTCGAGCCGGGCGTAGTGCCGGAGCTCGCGGCAGGCGTCGCGCAGCTCGCCGCCCCGGTGGAGGAGGAGGCCCAGCTCGCGGTGCGGGCCCGGGCGCTCCGGGTCGAGGCGGATGGACTCGCGCAGCGACTCGCGCGCCGCGGCACGCAGCTCGGCCTGCGCCGCAGCGTCCTTCTCGGCCTCGGCGGTCTCAGACTTCGCCAGGTGCAGGCGGCCGGTGAGGTAGTGCGCCTCGGGATCGTCGGGCATCCACTGCCGCACCTTCTCGAGCTGGGCCTCGGCCAGGGTCAGCCGCCCCATCTCCAGGTTCAGGCGGGCGTCGTCGCGCACCACCGGCCGGATGCGCCGGCTGAAGGCCTCGGCGTCGCCGGCCGGAGAGACGTCTCCGGCCGCGGGGTGGGCGGCGAGGTATTTCCTGGCGTTCTCGATGCGCAGGGTGAGCTGCGGGCGGCTGCCGAAGAAGAAGGCTTCGACCTCCGGCTTCTCTCCGCGGTCCTCGAGCAGCGCCTGGTAGACCTTCGGCGCCTCCTGCAGGTCGTAGCCGGTGGCCGCCAGCTTGGCGAAGCCCCCCTGGTCGGCCTCGTGCTCCAGGTTACGGCCGTAGCCGTTGACCGAGGCGAGGAAGGCGAGCTGGAGCCCCAGGCCGACGATGACGTCGCCCAGCACGCCGATGGTGGCGGCCTTCCCCCACTGCCCCCTGCTCATGGCGTCCCCCTGCTCGCCGGCGAGGATGACCGCCGCGGCCACGGCGGCGACGCTGAGGCCGATCTGCTTGTTCATCGCGCTCCGCCGGTAGCGCACCATGTGCCGGTTCTCCACGTGCGTCATCTCGTGACCGAGGACGGTGGCGATCTGGTCCTCGTTCTCCATCCGCGCCAGCAGGCCGGTGTGGACGTAGAGCGAGCCGTGGGGGTAGGCGAAGGCGTTGAGCGTCGGGTCTTCGATCACCCGCACGCGGTAGCGGACCGCCTCGTTGGCCGCCATGCCCGGCGGCGTCAGGCGGGAGACCACATCCTCCAGATAGTCCTCGAGGAGCGGGTCCTCGTAGAGGTCCGCCTCCTCGAGGAGCTTCTTCTCCTCGTCCCGCGCCTCCTCCCAGAGCGCCTGCTCGTCGGGCAGCGGCTCGAAGTCCCCTCCCGCGCTGGAGATCGGCGGGAGCTGCGTGGTCATGCACGAGCTGGTGAAGGCGAGGAGCGTCAACAGGGTGACGGCACGGAACGTCGCGGTGCGGCGCATAGAGGCCTCCAGGAAGGAGCGGGGTACTGCGGAAATTGTAGCAGCTACATGGGCGCCGCGCCGAAACCGGCCAGCAGCTCCCGCAGGCGGCCGGGATCGACCGGCTTGACCAGGTGGAGGTCGATGCCGGCGTCGCGGGAGCGGCCGACGTCGCTCTCCTGGCCGTAGCCGCTCAGGGCGACGAGGCGCATGCGGGAGCGCTCCGGGTGGCGCCCCAGGGAGCGGGCCACCTCGTAGCCGTCCATGCCCGGCAGCCCGATGTCGAGGAGGACCAGGTCCGGGACGAAGCTCGCGGCCAGCTCCAGGGCCTGGGGGCCGTCCTCGGCGGCGGCGACCTGGTGGCCGTCCAGCTCCAGGAGCAGGCGGAGGGCCTCGCGCGAGTCCGCGTTGTCCTCGACGATCAGCACGCGGCGGGCCGAGCCGGCGGCCGCCAGCGCCGGCCCGGGCTGCGCCGCCGCCGCCGGCGCCCGCAGGGGGAGGCGAACCGAGAACTCGCTGCCGCGCCCGGCGCCGTCGCTCCGCGCCTCCACCCCTCCGCCATGCATCTCCACCAGCCGGCGGACCAGGGTGAGGCCCAGCCCCAGGCCGCCGCCGGTGCGGGCGAGCGGCTGCTCCCCCTGCACGAAGAGGTCGAAGACGCGCGACAGCATCCCGGGCTCGATGCCGATGCCGGTATCCCGGATGCGGGCGACGGCATCGTCCCCCTCGGGCCCCACGGTCAGGCGGACGGTGCCCCCGTCGGGGGTGTACTTGACGGCGTTCTCCAGGAGATTGATGAGCACTTGCTCGAGCCGCGCGGGGTCTCCCTCGACCCAGGCGGGGGAGGTCTCGTGCTCCAGGAGGTGGCGCTGGGACCTGCCGCTGTCCTGGAGCGTGCGCACGCAACGCTCGGCGACCTCGGCGAGGTCGACGGTCTGGCTCCGCAGCTCGATCTTGCCCGCGGTGACCCGCGCCACGTCGAGCAGGTCGTCGAGCAGGCGGGAGAGGTGGCGGCTCTGGCGGACGACGATGCGGCCGAGCCGCTGCAGGTAGGCGTCCGCGCCCGCCGCGTCCTCCAGGGCATGGGCGGCGTTGCTGATCGCCCCCAGGGGGTTGCGCAGCTCGTGGCTGAGCATGGCGAGGAACTCGTCCTTGGCGCGGCTGGCCGCCTCGGCCTCGCGCCGGGCCTCCCGCTCGCGGGCGAGCAGCTCGTCGCGCTCCCGGCCGGCCTCCTCGCGCACCCGCGCCGCCGCGAGCTGGGCGCCGACCCGGGCGATCAGCTCGCGGGCGGAGAAAGGCTTGACCAGATAGTCGTCGGCGCCGGCCTCCAGCCCCTCGATCCGCGACTCCTCGCCGGCGCGGGCGGAGAGCAGGATGACCGGCAGGGAGCGGGTGCGCGGATCGGCGCGCAGCTCGCGCAACAGCTCGAAGCCGTCGAGCTCCGGCATCATCACGTCAGCGAGGATCAGGTCGGGGGGAGCGGCCAGCGCCGCCGCCAGGGCCGCGGCGCCGTCGTCCACCGCCTCGACGGCCCAGCGCTCTCCGAGCAGCCGGCGCACATAGTCGCGCATGTCGGCGTTGTCGTCGGCGAGGAGGATGCGGGCCGTGGACGAGGAGAGCGGGGGAGGGGCGCCGGCCGGCGCCTCCAGGCTCGCCGGCGCCGAGGGGGGCAGCCAGCGCAGCGCCTCCTCGACGTACGGTGCGGCGCCGAGGCTGGTGGAGGCGAGGGTCCGGCCGCCGCCGATCCGCTCCGCCGGCAGGTGGGCGCTCCCCCTGGGGATGGCCACGGTGAACGTGGAGCCCTGCCCCGGCGTGCTCTCCACCGCGACTTGGCCGCCGTGCAGCTTCACCAGCTCGGAGACCAGCGCCAGGCCGATGCCCGACCCTTCCATGGAGCGCGCCCGGGGCATGCGGACACGCCGGAAGCGCTCGAAGACCTGGGGGAGGTCGGCCGCCGGGATGCCCACCCCGGTATCGGTCACCGACAGCGCCACCCGGTCGCCCACCTCCCGCAGGCGCACGGTGATCTCGCCGTCGAGGGTGAACTTGAAGGCGTTGGACAGCAGGTTGAGGACGATCTTCTCCCACATCTCGCGGTCGACGTAGACCGGTTCGCCGAGCGGCGGGCAGTCGACGGCCAGGCGGAGCCCCGCGCGTTCGACGGCGGACCGGAAGACGCTGGCGAGGTCGGCGGTGTAGGCGGCGAGGTCGGTGGGCTCGTACATCGCCTCGATCCGGCCGACCTCGATGCGCGCGAAATCGAGCAGGGTGTTCACCAGCTTGAGCAGCCGCAGCGCGTTGCGGTGCGCGGCCTCGATGCGCTCCCGGTGCTGCCCGGACAGCGGCGAGGCGCCCTCCTCGAGCGCGTCCTCGAGCGGGCCGAGGAGGAGGGTGAGCGGGGTCCGGAATTCGTGGCTGACGTTGTTGAAGAAGGCGGTCTTGGCGCGGTCGAGCTCGGCCAGCGCCTCGGCCCGCCGGCGCTCCTCCTGGTAGGCGCGGGCGTTGGTGATGGCGGTGGCGATCTGGCCGGCGACGAGCGCGAAGAAGCTGAGATAGCCCTCGTCGAGCGCGCGGCGCGGGTTGACGCCGGCCACCAGGACGCCGGTGGGCAGCTCCTGGCCCGGCGCCGCCAGCGGCAGGGCGAGGGCGGTCTGCGGCGGGTCCGGCCAGGGTCCGGGAGGGACGCGGTCGAAGCGTTCGGCGAGCTGCTTGACCCGTACCGGCCCGCTGCCGAGGAGGACCTCGGCCAGAGGCCAGCCACGTCCCGTATCGGTGGCATCCAGCTCGACGATGTCCGGGGCCGCGTCGCTGCCGGCCGGAACCCCGGTGCTCCCCGTGAGCCGGAGGCGGCGGCCCTCGCCGTCGAGCAGATAGATCAAGGTGAACGGCACGTCCCACGGGTTGGCGGCCAGGGTCGCGGCGGCGATGGCGCAGGCATCCGCGGCCAGCTTGCCCTCGGCCGCGCGGGCGCCGAGATCGCGCAGGGTGCGCAACCGCCGCTCGCCGACGACCCGCCCGGTCGTCTCGGTGCAGGTGATGAGGTTGCCGGCGACGTCCCCCTGCTCGTCGCGGACCGGGCTATAGGAGAAGGTGAAGTAGGTCTCCTCCAGATAGTGGCTGCGCTCCATGAGCAGCAGGAGGTCCTCGGAGAAAGTGGCCTCGCCGGTCCGGATCACCTGCTCGTACAGTGGGCCGACGACGTCCCAGATCTCGGCCCAGCACTCGTCACCGCGCTGTCCCAGGGCCTGAGGGTGCTTGCCACCCAGAACCGGTATATAGCCGTCGTTGT
>DASPJI010000483.1:0-6769 GCA_035628695.1 Thermoanaerobaculia bacterium
GAGATCGCTGTCGGTGATTGCCTCGGCAATGGGGTCCGGCAGGGGGCCGCTGTTGCCGATGCAGGTGGTGCAGCCGTAGCCGACGAGATGGAACTTGAGCGCCTCGAGGTGCGGGGTGAGCCCGGCCTCCTTGAGGTACTCGGTGACCACCTTCGAGCCGGGGGCGAGGCTGGTCTTGACCCACGGCTTGACGTCGAGGCCACGCTCGACCGCCTTCTTGGCGAGCAGGCCGGCGCCGATCATGACCGACGGGTTCGAAGTGTTGGTGCAGCTCGTGATCGCGGCGATGACCACCGAGCCGTGCCGGAGCGCCTCGGCGGCATCGGCGTGGCCGGTGACCGGCAGCGCGGCGAGCTCGGGCTCGGCGACCGCGACGCCGGCGGCCGTGCCGCCCACCGTCACCAGCCCCGGGCCCGCCTTGCGCACGGCGCCGGTCTTGCCGTTGCCGACCATCCCGTCCAGCTCCTTGAGGAACGAGGCCTTGACGTCCTTCAGCCGCACCCGGTCCTGCGGCCGGCGCGGCCCGGCGACGCTGGGCTCGACGGTCGAGAGGTCGAGCTCCAGGGTGTCGGTGTAGACCGGGTCCGGGCTCTCCTGGGTGAGGAACAGCCCCTGCTCCCGCATGTAGGCCTCGACCAGCTCCACCTGCTCGGGCGAGCGGCCGGTGAAGGTCAGGTACTGGAGCGTCGCGTGGTCCACCGGGAAGAAGCCGCAGGTGGCGCCGTACTCGGGGGCCATGTTGGCGATCGTGGCGCGGTCGGCGAGCGGCAGGGTGGAGAGGCCCGGGCCGAAGAACTCGACGAAGCGGCCGACGACCCCCTTCTTGCGCAGCATCTCGGTGACGGTGAGCACGAGGTCGGTCGCCGTGGTCCCCTCGGGCAGCTCGCCGGCGAGCCGGAAGCCGACCACCTGGGGGATCAGCATGGACACCGGCTGGCCGAGCATCGCCGCCTCGGCCTCGATGCCGCCGACGCCCCAGCCGAGGACGCCGAGGCCGTTGACCATGGTGGTGTGGGAGTCGGTCCCGACGAGGGTGTCGGGGTAGCCCCAGGTCTCGCCGTCCTGCTCGCCGGTCATGACGACGCGGGCGAGGTACTCGAGGTTGACCTGGTGGACGATGCCGGTGTCCGGCGGCACGACCCGGAAATTGTCGAACGCGGTCTGGCCCCAGCGCAGGAAGGCGTAGCGCTCGCGGTTCCTCTCGAACTCCTTCTCGGCGTTGATGAGGAAGGCGGCGGCGCTGCCGTACTCGTCCACCTGCACGGAGTGGTCGATGACCAGCTCGACGGGCTGGAGCGGGTTGATCCGCTTGGGATCGCCCCCCATGGCGGCCATGGCGTCGCGCATCGCGGCGAGGTCGACCACGGCGGGGACGCCGGTGAAGTCCTGCAGCAGGACGCGGCCGGGCATGAAGGCGATCTCGCGCGACGGCTCGGCCTTGGGGTCCCAGGTGGCGAGGGCCTCGATGTCGGCGGCGCTGACCACCTCGCCGTCCTCGCGGCGGAGCAGGTTCTCCAGCAGGATGCGCAGCGAGTAGGGCAGCCGGGAGACGTTCCATCCGCGCTGCTCCAGGGCGGGGAGGGCCGCGATGGAGACGGTCTGGCCTCCGGCGGTGAGCGTCCTCCGACTTCCGAAGCTATCTTTCATCGACTCTCTCCAATCGGGCAATCAGCAGGCATGGGGGACCGGCGAGACGCCGCCTCCGGGCAGGAGGGGGACGCCCGGACTTGGAAAGATATCAGGTGGAAGGCAGGAGGGGCCAGCGGGGGGCCGGGCCGTCAGCTCCGGGTAGGCTTCTGGTGCGCCATGTCCGGCTTCGGCCGCGGCGAACGCAGCTCCGCGTTTGCAAAGAACTTTTTGTCGAGCGGAGGGATGTCCGTGGTGTCGATGTCCTCATCGGCCATCGAGTCGATCCGCTGCCAGTCAGTCCGTGACGTTCTCTCAATACCTCCGTCGCTCATTCCTGGGCCAGTTTATGGAAAAGGTGTATGCACTTCAACCGCGATGAAGGTTCGCGAGCTCCCAGCAATCTGCCTCTCCATCCGCCGGTCCTCCCACCTCAGTAGTAGTAAGATGATCTTCATGGGGCAGACGGACTTCGAGCTCTCGCCGCCGATCCTGTTGGTGGCCATGCCGCAGGTGCTGGACCCGTTCTTCCACAAGAGCGTCGTCCTGCTCCTCCACCACGAGGACGAGGGGAGCTTCGGCTTCATCATCAACCGCGCCACGGGGATCAAGGTCAACGAGATCCTCCAGGGGATGGAGGTGGGGTGGCAGGGGGGGCGGGACCTGGTGGCCTACTTCGGCGGCCCGGTCCAGCCGCAGCTCGGCACGGTCCTGTTCAGCCCCGAGGAGGTGGAGGGGGACGCGGCGACCGAGGTCATCCCCGGGCTCGCGCTCACCCAGCACATCGGCGACCTGGCGCAGCTCGCCGAGTCGCCTCCCGGCCAGTTCCGGCTGCTCCTCGGCTACGCCGGCTGGGGCGCCGGCCAGCTCATGGAGGAGATCCTCCGCAACGACTGGCTGACCGCGCCGCCCCAGGCCGGCCTGATCTTCGCGCCGGACCCGGAGCAGGTCTGGGGCGAGGCTCTGCGCTCGGTCGGCGTCGACCCGTCGCTGCTCCCCTCGTGGACCACGCCGGTGCCGGGGGACGGGGAGGCGGCCAACTGAGACGCCGGCGGCGCGGGCGGGGCGGGCCTCCACGCGCTGCTTCCCGGGCGGCGACCGCGCCGGCGCCTCTGTCCCGCCTGCAGACCGAGCACCACCGCTCGGCCGGCGGGCTGGTGGTCGACGGCTCCCGCATCCTCCTCATCTCCACCCAGACCGGCCGCCGCTGGCAGCTCCCCAAGGGGCACGTCGAGGCGGGGGAGACCTCCGAGGAAGCCGCCGTCCGCGAGGTGCGGGAGGAGACCGGCGTCACCGGCCGCATCCTCGCCAACCTGCCGGAGGTCGAGTACTGGTACGTGGAGCGCGGACCCCGCCGCATCCACAAGCGGGTCGAGTACTTCCTCCTCGACTATGTCGAGGGGGACTGCGCCAACTACGACCCGCGCGAGGTCTCCGGCGCCGAGTGGTTCTCCTGGGAGACCGGCCTCGCCAAGCTCACCTTCGAGAACGAGCGGCGGGTGGTGGAGCAGGCCCGGCGATTGGCGCACGGAGGGGAGGCGCCCGTATCTCCGGCGGAATCGGCGGCGGCTTCGGCGGTCGAGGTCCGGGTCGAGATAAGATCCGCCTCCGAGGAGGCACCTCCATGATTCGAGCGCTGCTTCACATCGCGGCCAACGCCGGCGGCCTGGTCATCGCCGACCGTGTGGTCGAAGGCATCAACTACGACGGCGACCTGCTGAACCTGCTGCTGGCGGGCTTGGTCATCGGCCTGATCAACCTGCTGGTCAAGCCGATCGTCAGCTTCTTCTCGTTCCCCCTCATCGTTGTTACCCTGGGGCTCTTCTACCTGGTGATCAACGGCCTGATGCTCTACCTCGCCGCCTACCTCCTGCGGGGCTTGAGCATCGACGGCTGCCTGCCGGCGATCCTCGGCGGCCTGATCATCGCCGTGCTCAACTGGGTGGTGGGGGCGCTGGTCCCCGACCGCTGAAGGGGTACTGATGGCGACGAAGAAGGCGATACCCCCGGCGGCGGCCCCCGCGAGGGCCGGGATCACCATGGCCCAGGCGCGGCGCGAGTCGGGCCGCGCCCGCAAGGCGCGGGTGGCGGAGATCCTGGAGCGGCTGCGGCAGGCCTATCCGGGTGCCCGGGTGGAGCTCGACTTCCAGAGCCCCTACCAGCTCCTGGTGGCGACCATCCTCGCCGCCCAGTGCACGGACGAGCGGGTCAACCAGGTGACGCCGGCGCTCTTCCAGCGCTACCCGGACCCCCGGCACCTGGCCGCCGCCGAGCTGCCGGACCTCGAGGAGATGGTGAAGACCACCGGCTTCTTCCGCAACAAGGCGCGGGCGATCAAGGCGATGGCGACCGCCCTGGTGGCGGAGCACGACGGCGAGGTGCCGCCGCGCATGGACGCCCTCGTCCACCTGCCGGGGGTCGGCCGCAAGACCGCCAACGTCATCCTCGGCAACGCCTTCGGCCTCGACGAGGGGGTGGTGGTCGACACCCACGTCACCCGCCTGTCGCGCCGCCTCGGCCTCACCGACGAGGACGACCCGGTGAAAATCGAGGCCGACCTGATGGCCGTGGTCCCCCGCGAGGCCTGGACCCGCTGGTCGAACCAGCTCATCCTCCACGGCCGCCGGCTGTGCAAGGCCCGCAAGCCCGAGTGCCCCCGCTGCCCGGTGGCCGAGCTGTGCCCTTCGGCCGAGGTGTAGGGGTCGGTGTAGGGGAGCGCGGCAGCCCCCTTGCTGCTACCTTATATATAGATAGAAATGGACAGACAGAGGCCGCGGGGTGAGAGCCCCGCCTGGGGAGGAGCCTGCATGACACGTCAACGTATCGCCGTGGTGACCGGCGCCAGCTCGGGGATCGGGGCGGCCACGGCGCGGATCCTGGCCGGGGAGGGCTTCCGGGTGGTGATCGGCGCGCGGCGCCTCGACCGGCTGCGCGAGGTGGCCGATCCCATCGGCGCCACGGCTCTCCCGCTGGACGTCACCGATCCGGCGAGCGTCGCCGCCTTCGTGGCCGCGGTGCCGGAGGCGGACGTCCTGGTCAACAACGCCGGCGGAGCGCTGGGCCTCGACCGGCTGGAGGACTCCAGCGACGAGACCTGGCAGCGGATGTGGGAGACCAACGTCCTCGGCACCGTTCGCCTGTGCCGCGCCTTCATCCCCGCCCTCGTGGCGTCGGGGGACGGGCACGTGGTCACCATCGGCTCCACCGCCGGGCACGAGGTCTATCCCGGCGGCTCGGGGTACACCAGCGCCAAGCACGCCCAGCGGGCGGTCACCCGCACCCTGCGCCAGGAGCTGCTCGGCCGGCCGGTGCGGGTCACCGAGGTGGACCCCGGCCTGGTGGAGACCGAGTTCTCGGTGGTGCGCTTCCATGGCGACCGGGAACGGGCGGCGGCCGTCTACCAGGGGCTGACGCCGCTCACCGCCGAAGACGTCGCCGACTGCGTCCGCTGGGCGGTCACCCGTCCGTCCCATGTCAATATCGACGAGATCGTGCTGCGTCCCCGGGCCCAGGCCACCTCGACCCTGGTCCACCGGGAGCCGCAGGGAGGCCGCGCATGAGTCCCCGTACTGTCGCCGGCATGGCCGGCTCCGCGCTGGCGCTGACCGCCGCCGTGACCCTGTCCGCCTGCGGGGCGGTCTTCCCCCAGCGTTCGGAGGGTGAGAAGCTCTACCGCAAGCATTGCGCCGAGTGCCACGGCCTCGACGCCGCCGGCAACACCCCGGGCTACATGGGCAACGCCTACGCCGACCTGCGGGACGACGTCTGGAAAACGGGTGGCGACTCGGACTCCATGCAGTCCGTGGTGCGCAACGGCATCTTCGCCAAGATGCCCGCGTACGACCAGTTGAGCGCCAAGGAGGTGCGGCAGGTGGTGGACTACGTCCGAGAGCTGCGCGGCGAGAAGATGCCCGAGGCCCGGACGCGTTGAAGGGGGTGAGGGAGCGAGGGGCGTCCGGCCCGGCACAGGCGACTGGCAGCGTGGGGGGCAGGGTGGGGGGAGCGCACACGAAGGAGCCGGGCAGGGCCGGATCGGCCCGCGCGTGGGGGGCGCTCGTCGCCTGTCTGCTCCTGATGCTGGGCGGCTGCGCGCGGGACCGGAGCGCGCCGGGGCTGTACCGCTCCTACTGCCGGCGCTGCCACGGCGCCGAGGGGGAGGGGAAGCCCCGGGCCTTGAAGCTCTACCCCAAATCGAATCTGCTGATCTCGGAGATGGTCCTCCAGGGGGACCGCGAGGCCGTCCGGGACCGCATCGCCAACGGTGAAGGCCCGATGCCGGCCTTCAAGCGCCGGCTCACCCCGGAGGAGCTGGAGAGCCTGGTCGACTTCACGATCCGGCTCGCGTCCGAGCAGAAAAGGAAGGAGTGACATGGATCCCCAGCGGATGAAAGAGGCCTATCAGAAGCTGCAGAGCCTCGACGAACGGCTCACCCACAAGGTCCGCCCGCGCAGCGGCGGCTCGATGACCCGCCCCTCCGCCGAGGCGCTCGAGCAGGGCATGCGCGACCTCGCCACCTACACCGTCGAGCTCAAGGAGGTCGTCCAGGAGCTCTTCCTCGCCATCGCCGGTCGCCCCCAGCAGGGCCCGCCGCAGGGGGGCGGGGGCGCGGGAGGGTAGGCGTCGTATTTCCAGCCGGCGGTCCAGCCGAAGACAGAAGAGAGTAAAATGCAGTCATTACTGTCCTTCGGCAAGAAGACAAGGAGACTTATGAGCTACCTGAAGCTGACCGCCGCCCTCGCTCTCTTGATGCTGGCCGGGACCACCGCCGCCGTCGCCTCTCCGGCCACGGACACCGCTTTCTTCCAGTCGCTCGCCGAGGGATCTCTGCCGGCGCAGCAGGAGGAGCCGCTGGCCGGGGTCGGGACCCCCGAGCCGACCTTCAAGTCCTGCAGCATCTCCCGGCCCTGTGGCGACGGCAACTACGCCTCCTGCACGGGCAACTCCTCCTGCATCAACTCGCAGAAGGGCGTCAAGTGCGACGGCACCGAGTACGCCTGCCCGAACTACTGCAGCATGTCCTGGCAGTGTGAGAACTGCCCCACCTATGTCCACATCTGCTGGAGCCTGAAAGGTGATTGCGGCGTCAGCGGCGCAGGCTGCGACGGCCGTCCGCAGCGCTGCATCTGTCCGGAGCAGCCGATC
>DASPJI010000484.1:0-9919 GCA_035628695.1 Thermoanaerobaculia bacterium
GGGGCGGTCGGTCCGCTCCCGCAGACGATGGATCTGCGCCCGCAGCTCGTCGGGACCGATGCGGACGCCGGCCAGGATGCCCAATCCTCCCGCCCGCGCCACCTCCGCCGCCAGCTCCGGCCCCGCCACCTGGCGCATGCCCGACTGCAGCACCGGGACGTCGATCCCCAGGAGGTCGGTCAGAGGCGTGCGGAGCGGTCGCATGGCTCTCATACTCCCACAAGGCCGGTCCCGCGCGACCTCACCAGAGTGCATGCGTTATGATGAGAGCCTCAGGAGGAACTCGCCATGCGCTCTCTCCAGATCCGAGATATGCCCGAAGACGTCTACGAGGCCCTGGCTTCCCGGGCTCGATCTGAGCATCGTAGCCTGGCACAGCAGGCTATCGTGGAGCTGCGCCGAATCCCTGAACTGACAGCTCGGGAACGGCGGCTCCAGAGACTCGAAGAGTTGAAGAAGCGGATCACGTCGGAGCCTCCCCGACATCTGCCCGTCCCGCCAGCTGAGCTGATCCGTGAGGATCGCGGTCGGTGACTTCGGAGATCGTGTTGGACGCCTCGGCGGCTATCCATCTCATCATGGCCGCCGAACACGCCTCGGACCTGGTGGAGCGCCTGGAAAGGGCCGCTTCGGTCGCCGCTCCGGATCTCTTCTTCTCGGAGGTGGGAAACGCTCTGTGGAAGTATGTCCAGTTCAGGACTCTCACCGTCGAAAAAGCTGTGACGCACCTGCAGGAAGCCATGGATCTGGTGGACGGCATTGTCCCTACGCAGGAATTGATCCAGGAGGCCGTGATCGCCGCAGCCCGGTATGGTCATCCCGTCTACGACATGCTCTATGCGGTCCTGGCGCGGCGCCACGGCGCGACGGTCATCACCACTGATAGGTCGTTTGCCTCACTGTTGCGGCGCATGGAAATCGACACCTACTGTCCTCTCATGTAGGCCACCTCTCCCCTCTTTCTACCCTCCTCCGCAAGGAGAGGGGACTAATACTCACGATCTCAAAAATCTTCACCTGGACTATTGACATGTCAACTATTGCCGTGTAGAGTCTCCACCATGAGCGAGGAGCTGAGCGCGATCGCGCGGGAGATCCAGCAGCGGCGGCCCTTTCGGACCAAGGGCCAGGAGGTGGTCGTGAGCCTGCTCCGCACCTCCGACGTCCTGCGCCGCTTCGTGACCCGGGTGCTGGAGCCGTACGGGATCACCCCGCAGCAGTACAACGTGCTCCGCATCCTGCGCGGTGCCGGCGAGGACGGCTGCCCCACCCTCTCCATCGGGGAGCGGATGATCGAGGAGGCGCCCGGCATCACCCGGCTCATCGACCGGCTCGAGATCAAGGGGCTGGTGCGGCGCCAGCGCTGCGTCGAGGACCGCCGGCAGGTGCTCTGCTGGCTCACCTCGGAAGGACGCGCCCTGGTGGACCGCATCGACGAGCCCATGGACACCGCCGACGACGAGGCCGTGGGCATGCTGTCCAGCGAGGAGCAGACCACCCTCTGCGAGCTCCTGGACAAGATCCGCGCGGGTCATCGCTGATTTTTTTTGGTTGTACGGTTGACTAGACGACTATTGCCAGATCATACAAAGGAGAGAATGTCATGAAGCGTGTACTGCTCACCGCTGTTGCGCTGTCTTCCATCCTGTCGCTGCCGGTGCAGGCGGCCGAGGTCCATAAGATCGACCCCACCCACTCCGAGGTGTCGTTCCAGATCCGCCACATGGTCACCCAGGTGCGGGGCAACTTCAACGAGTACGAGGGCGTGATCCATCTCGACCCGGCCAACCTGGAGGGCTCCAAGGTCGACCTCAAGATCAAGGCCGCCAGCATCGACACCAACCTGGCCGACCGCGACAAGCACCTGCGCGCGCCCGACTTCTTCGACGTCGAGAAGTATCCGGAGATCACCTTCCGCAGCACGAAGATCAAGAAGACCGGCAAGGACACCTACGACGTCACCGGCAACTTCACCATGCGCGGCGTCACCAAGCAGATCACCCTGCCGGTGACCTACCTGGGCTCGGCCAAGGACCCCTGGGGCGGCCAGCGCGCCGGCTTCGAGACCTCGACGACCCTCGACCGCAAGGACTACGGCATCAACTGGAACACCGCGCTGGACAACGGCGGCGTGATCTTGGGTGACGACGTGAAGGTGTCGATCAACCTGGAGACGATTCAGCAGAAGGACGCCAACGCCAAGGGCAAGTGACCGCAGCTCCTTCCGGCGGGACCGGTGTTCGCTTCTTCCACCGGTCCCCCGCTTTTTCCTACTTCTCCGGCCGGCTCGCCTTGGTGAGGCGACAAGCTGACCGGTTCTAGATAACGGGGTTCTGCAGTACAGGCGGGCCGGGGGTGGCGAGAGGGGTGGAGCGGGTGTGGAGGGTGGCTCCGGGGGGCGAGAGGTGGAACGGCCCGCCTCGTTTTCTTGCCAGCGCTTCTTTCCAGCGGCGCGGGTACAATCCCGGGGCGTTCCGGGAGCCCCGACCATGAGCCACGCCCGCCGCCTCGTCCTCTTCTTCAGCGTCTCCCTGCTCCTCGCGCTGCTCCTCGCGATCCCGGGCCTCGCGGCCACCGATTTCTCGTCCCTCGAGAAGGCGGTCCAGAGCGACCTCGCCGCCACCGGCACGCCCGGCGCCGCCGTGATCGTAGTGAGCGGCGACCGGGTGGTGTTCGCCAAGGGCTTCGGCACTGCCAACGTAGAGATCGGTGAGACCGGCGCTCCGGTCACCCTCGACACCCTGTTCCAGGTCGGCTCGGTGACCAAGCTGCTGACCGCCACGGCCGTCGTCGCCTACGCCCAGGAGGGAAAGCTGCGGCTGGACGCCCCCCTCGGCACCTACGTCAAGGGGCTCGCGCCGCGCGTCGCAGAGGTCACGGTCGCCCAACTCCTCTCCCAGACCTCGGGGATGCGCGACGAGCCGGCGGAGTACGGCCCGCACGACGAGTCGGCGCTGCTGGCGGCGGCCCGCGCCTGGAAGGACTCCGACCGGCCGCTCCCCCCGGGGACGGCGTTCTCCTACTCGAACCCCGGCCTGGCCCTCGCCGGGCTCGCCTTCCAGGAGGCGGCCGGCAAGCCCTTCGCCGACCTCATGGACGAGCGCCTGTTCACCCCCCTCGGGATGAGCCACAGCACCTTCCGTCCCACCGAGGCGATGACCCGGCCGCTCTCCATGGGACACGACGCCAAAGGGGAGGGCAAGCCCACGGTGGTGCGCCCGATGGCGGACGACGCCCGCTTCTGGCCGGCCGGCAGCACTCTCTACACCAGCGCCAACGACCTCGCGCGGTTCGTCCGGGCGTTCCTGAACGGCGGCCGGCTGGACGGCAGGCCGGTCCTCTCCCCCGCCGTCCTCTCCCAGGTCGCGACACCCCACGCCGACATCCCAGCCCTGTTCGAGGACGGCCACTACGGATACGGGCTGATGCTGTTCCGGGAGAAGGGGCTGCGCGTCGCCGAGCACGCCGGCACCATGACCGGGTTCTCGGGGCTCATCCGCATGGTGCCCGAGCACCACTTCGGGCTGATCGTGCTGGCCAACCGCTCCGGCGTCCGCCTCCGCGCCACCACGGACGAAGCCATGCGGCTCCTCCTGCCGGTGAAAGCCGACGCGCCGCCGGCGGAGCGCCCGTCGCTCCCCGTCTCCGCCGAGGAGCGCGCCCGCCTCACCGGCTTCTACTCCGCCCGCTGGCCCATGGAGGTCTTCGAGAAGGAGGGCCGGCTCTTCCTGCGCCGCTTCGACCAGGAGCTGGAGATGACCAAGGTGGGCGACCGCCGGTTCGCCATCCGTCCGCCCGGCGCCGACCGCCCGCAGGAGCTGGTCTTCGGCCCCGATGGCCCCGGCGGCCATCCTCTCTATCTCCACATGGCGCTCTGGGCGTTCGCACGGGCTGCCGGATGAAGACCAACGCCGCCCGCATCCTCGACGCGCTGGGCATCGGCTACGAGCTGCGGGAGTACGAGGTGGACCCCGAGGACCTCGCGGCGGAGACCGTCGCCCGCAAGGTGGGGCTCCCCGCGGAGCAGGTGTGGAAGACGCTGGTGGCGCGCGGTGACCGCACCGGCGTGCTCCTCGCCGTGGTGCCGGGGGACGCCGAGCTGGACCCGAAGGCGCTCGCCCGGGCGACCGGCGACCGCAAGGTGGACACCGTGCCGCTGCGCGAGGTGCAGCCGCTCACCGGCTACATCCGCGGCGGCGTCACGGCCCTGGGGGGCAAGAAGGACTACCCGGTCTGGGTCGACGAGACGGTGGAGCTGTACGATCTGATCTCGGTGTCGGCCGGCGTCCGGGGCACCCAGATCCTGCTATCCCCCGCCGACTACCTGCGCGCCACCCGGGGGAAGGTGGCCCCCATCTCCCGGCCGAAGGAACTGTAACGCGGCGGAGCCCCCACGCCGGCCATAGATGACATAGAATTTCTACGAGCGCACCGACCATGAGCCAGGCCGCCACCCTGCTGCCCCTCCCTCCGGTCCCGCGGCCCGCCGTGGTCAGCCGGCCCCGGACGGTGCGCTTGGAGACCTCGGTGCCCCGCCTGCTCCACGTCACTAACGGCGACTGCGCCGCCGACCTCCTGCGGCTCTCGGGAATCCCCGGCACCGTGACGCTGACCGCCGACGTGCTGCACGACGGACCGGTGCCGCCGCCGACCCTGGCACCGGAGCGCTGGCGCAAGGTGCGCGCCCGCTTTCTCGCCGAGAGCGGCTACGAAGGCTACGACGAGTGCCTCGCCCGGCTGACCGAGTGGGACCGGGCGCTCGAGGCCTTCCGCTCCTATGAAGAGGTGGTGCTCTGGTTCGAGCACGACCTGTTCGACCAGCTCCACCTGATCCGCCTGCTGGACTGGTTCGGCCGCCGCGAGGTGGGCTGGACCCGCCTGAGCGTCGTCTGCATCGGCGAGTTTCCGGGCATCCAGCGCTTCCGGGGCCTGGGGCAGCTCGAGCCGATGGACTTCACCTCGCTGCTGGAGCTCCGCAAGCCGGTGACCGACGAGCAGATACGGCTGGCGCGCAACGCCTGGCGGGTGTTCTGCTCGGCCGAGCCGATCGGCCTCGAGCTGCTGCTGCGGCGCGACACCTCGGCGCTCCCCTTCCTCGCCGGCGCGCTGCTCCGCCACCTGGAGGAGTTCCCGTCGACGCGCAACGGCCTGTCGCGCACCGAGCACCAAGGGCTTCTGGCGGTGGCCGAGGTGGCCGGAGACGGCGGCGCGGCGACGTTCGCCGAGGTGTTCCAGGCGGCCCAGGACAAGGAGGAGCGCGCCTTCCTGGGGGATCTGCCCTTCCTGCAACGCCTGCGCGAGATGGCCTCCCGGCCGCGCCCGCTGCTCCGCATCGAGCCCGGCTCCGACGATTCGATGGCGGCGCTCCAGGTGACGATCACACCCGCGGGCCTCGAGGTGCTCGACGGGCGGGAGGACTGGGTCCACATCCACGGGATCGACCGCTGGCTCGGCGGCGTCCACCTGGTCGGCTTCGAGTCCCAGTGGCGCTGGGATCCCGACCGCCAGCGCCTCGCCCCCACCTGGGCCCCCGCCCCTCCGGCCAGCGCCTGGCCGTAGGGCTACCCCGGCCCCACCTTCTTCAACAGCTCGGCGAAGCGCGGATCGGCGCGCAGCCCGTCCCAGCTCGGGTGGACGGCGAGCAGGGTCAGCGTCGGGGAGCGCTCCTCGACAGCTTTCTCCAGCCAGTCGAAGGCCCGGTCCTCGTTCCCCACGAAGGCCCAGAGGGAGGCGACGGAGGCTGAGTTGACCTGGGAGCCCTGGGCCGCCGCCGCCTCCAGGCGCTGGAGGTTCCAGAGATAGAAGGCGCGCAGGGCCTCCTCCGGCTCCCTCGTCTCCAGCCCCAGCCGCTCGATGGCCGCCCGCTCTCCCGGGGTGGCGTCCGCCCGCGCCCAGCGCGTGCTCGCGAGGCGCCAGGCCTCCCTGTGCAGGCCCTGGAGGGTGTACGCCTGCTCCATGCAGAACTGCGCCTCGCCGAAGCCGGGCACCAGCTCCAGCGTCCGTTGGCTGCGGGCGACCGCTTCGTCGTATCGGCGGGCGCCGATGGCGGCCCAGCCCACGTCGACGTTGGCGCGCGCGGAGAGGGGGTCGAGGTCGCGCGCCCGGTCCACCTGATCCAGCCCCTCGTCGGCCCGGCCGCGGGCGATGAGGAAGAAGCCGTAGTCGTGGCGCGCCTCGGGCAGGCTCGGGTTGAGCTCCAGGGCGCGCCGGAGCTCCCGCTCGGCCGCCGGCCAGTCCCAGCGGTACCAGAAGAGGATAGCGCCGAGGACGGCGTGGGCCTCGGCGAGGCCGGAGTCCAGGGCCACGGCCCGGCGCGCCGCGGCCTCCGCGCGGGGGTAGCCCTGCCTGGGGGACAGCCCGCCGCTCATCACCAGCCGGTGCAGGGCGTCGGCCATGGCGGCGTGCGCCTCGGCGAAGGCGGGCTCCCGGCGGACCGCCCGCTCGTAGGGATCCAGGCTCCGCCTCAGGCTCTCGTGGTCGCCGCGGTGGGCGAGGTAGCGGCCGCGCAGGTAGTCGTCCCAGGCGCGGGGGTCGGGCGGGGTCCGGGGCTGGCGCGCCGACTCGGGGAGCAGCTCCAGCTGGAGCGCCCGGACCACCTCGGCTCCCACCTCGGCCTGGACGTCCAGCACGTCGCGCCGGTCCCGGTCGTAGGTCTCGGACCAGAGCTGGGTACGGTCGTCGGCGTGGACGAGCTGAGCGGTGATCCGCACCCGGTCGCCGGCCCGCCGGACGCTCCCTTCGAGCAGGTAGTCGACGCCGAGCTCGTCGCCGAGCTCCTCCACGTCCCGGCGCGCCCCCTTGTAGGCCATGACCGAGGTGCGGGCGATCACCCCCAGCCGCTCCGGCCGCACCCGCCCGAGCTGGGCGATGAGCTCGCCGGTCAGGCCGTCGCTCCAGTACTCCTCGGGAGGGCCGGCGCTCAGGTCCTCGAACGGGAGCACGGCGATCATCAGCCGCGGCTCCGTCCCGCCGTCCCGGTGCCGCCAGGCGACGAAGGCGATCACCAGCAGGAGGCCGAGGACCGCGGCCACGGCCCAGGCGAGCAGCCGAGAGGGCTGGGAGCCGAGACGGGGCACCTGAGGAAGGGGCAGAGGCGCCGGCGGAGCCTCGACGGCTTCCTCGACGAGCTGGGGGATCGCGGCCTTTGGGACACGCTCCACGGGGGCGATGAAGCGGTAGCCGCGGCGGGGGAGCGTCTGGACGAAGCGCGGGCTCTGGGCGTCGTCCCCCAGGGCGGCGCGGATCTGGGAAATACAGAAATTGAGGCCGCGCTCGAAGTCGACGTAGGTCTCTTCCCCCCACACCTGGCGCCGGATCTCGTCGCGGCTCACCGGCTCGCCGGCCCGCTGGGCGAGCAGGGCGAGAATCCGGAACGGCTGCGGCGCCAGCTTGACCGTCTCCCCGCCCCGGCGCAGGTCGCCGCTTTCGGGGTCCAGCTCGAAATCCTCGAAACGAAGGCGGGTCTTGGGCTCAGGAGCGGGGGGCGACAACAGGGGATACCTCGGTGACGACATTATAGGAGGGAAGGCTGGAGGGTTCCGAGACTCGGAGCGGTCTACGCGCGAGTCCTCACCCCCCGGCCCCCTCTCCCATCTCCCAACCGCCCCCCGCCGGGAGAGGGGGAGAAAGACAGATTAATGCTGGTCTCCCCCTCTCCCGGGGCAGGGGTGGACGGGAGATGGGAGAGGGGGCCGGGGGGTGAGGACTCCGGGCGCGAATGCCACCGCTACCCCTCCCCTCCCCGCCTCCGCAGCATCTCCACCATCTCCTCCTTGCTCGCCTGAGTGGCCATGGCGAGGGGTGTCAGCACCCCCTGGGCGGTCTTGGCCCGGGCATTGACGTCGGCGCCACGGTCCAGGAGCAGCGACGCCATTTCGAGCTGACCCGTGCGCGCCGCCAGGTGGAGGGCGGCCTGGCCCCTCTTGTGGCTGTTCACGTCAGTCCCGGCTTGGAGGAGCGCCTTCATCACCTCCAGATGGCCGCCGCCCACCACCGGGAACCAGGTGAGGGGGATGTTGTGCGCCCCGGTCTCCCGCACGCGCTTCGGGTCCTCCCGGAGGAGCGCGCCGACCCGGTCCAGCATCCCCATCATCGCCGCGGTGCAGAGGGAGAGCGGCGCGCCGCGCTCGAGCTGGAACTCCACGATCTCCCGGTTGCCCACGTGGGCCGCCGCCTCCACCGCCATCTCGTCCCAACGGGCGCGGGTGAGGAGCAGTCCGGGGTGGGAGGCCAGCAGCTCCCGCACGCGTGCGATGCTGCCGTGCGACACCGCCACGTACTCGTGGATCAGGGCGATGGGCAGCGGGCTCGACGTGTCCTGCCGGACGAAGGGAGCCCCTGTCGCCGTGTAGGCGAAGCGGGAGGTGGAGTGGTCCCGTGGCAGGTCCCGGTGGCGGCGCAGGAGGTCCGCGGCCTCCCGGTCAGCGGCGAGCTGGAGGGCCGTCTTGCCGTCCGGCGTCCTGGCCTCGGGGTCCGCCCCGTCGTAGATCAGCGCCTGGATCACCTCGATGTTGCCGGCGGCCGCCGCGGCGTGGAGAGGAGAGACGCCGTCCGCCTGCCGGGCGTTGGGATCGGCGCCGTTGACCACCATCGCGTCCACCATCAGCTCCGCCGTGGCGAGGTCGGCGTGCTCCGCGGCCCAGCGCAGGGGGGTGAACCCGGGGGGATCGGTGGAGAGGGCGTTGGAGTCCGCCCCCTTCCCCACCAGGAACGAGACCATGGCTCCCTGCCCCGCCCGCACCGCCGCGTGGAGCGCCGTGCCGCCGCCGGGGAGGGCGCGGTCGATGAGGCCGGGCTCCTTCGCGAGGAGCGCCTCCACCCGCTGGGTGTCGCCGGACCGGACCGCCTCCAGCAGCTCCAGCTCCGCGGGCGGCGTCTGGGTTTGGATGTCAGCGGCCAAGGACAGCCCTCCGGGCAGCGCGCAGCCGGCGGCGGCCAGCGACAGCGTCTTGAGAAAGGTCGATCGCGTCATATCCATTCGTAGCCTCCTGACCCCGGAAGGTACGGCACCCCCGGCGGACCGGGGGTGAGGGCGATGTTAGAGAGAGATTAGAGGCGGGTCGACGGCGCGATGGGGTCCGCCGGCTCGGTGTGCGACGGCTCCGGCGGGCGCCGCAGGGCATAGATGAGGAGCCCGATCAGCAGGGCGATGCCGCCGGCGATCAGGTTCTCCTTCTTGGCGCTCGCCGCGAAGATGATGCAGACCAGGCCGGCGAGGATCGGGATCGCCGGCCCGCCGGGCAGGCGGACCGCCGTCGGCACCCCGGCGAATTTGCGGCGCAGCACCGGCACGGCGCACGCCGTCCCGAAGTAGGTGGCGAGGCGCGCCACGATGGAGAGCATGGCGAGCTTGGCGAACGAGCCCCGGAGCGCGGGGGGGAGGTTCAGGGTCTCCTGCACCAGCGTCGAGCCGGTGAGCGCCAGCGGCAGGGCGATGGCGGTCTGGGCCAGGATCGCCACCGACGGCGTGCGGTAGCGCGGGTGGAGCCGCGAGAGCGCCCGCGGCCCGAAGCCGTCCTCGGCCAGGGCGAACAGGTAGCGCGGCCCGGCCAGCACCGTGTTGCTGTTGGTCCCCAGGATCGACACCGCCGCACCGAAGGTCAGCAGCAGCCCGCCCCAGGGGCCGAGGAAGAGCCGCGCCGAGTCGGCGAGCGGCGTCTGGGACTGCGCCACCCCCGGCAGAGTTCCCAGCGCCACCCACTGCACCGCCGTGTAGATCAGCGTCACGATGACGATCTGGGTCATCAGGGCGAAGGGCACGTCCCGCCGCGGGTTCTTGAACTCGCCCGCCGGCGCCGCGGTGTTCTCGAACCCGGCGTAGGCGAAGAGGAGGAGCAGCGCCGCCTCGCCCAGCGTCCCCTGCCGCGGCGTCTCGGTCATCGCCAGCTCGGGGCTGACGAAGAAGATGCCGGCGACCACG
>DASPJI010000485.1:0-7282 GCA_035628695.1 Thermoanaerobaculia bacterium
TCCCGCTTGAAGAAGCCGCCCGGGATGCGCCCGGCCGCGTAGGTGTACTCCTTGTAGTCGACGGTCAGCGGCAGGAAGTCCCGCTCGAGTCCGGGCTTGGCGTCCATGCACGCGGTGACCAGCACTACCGTGTCGCCGTACCGCACGGTGCAGGAGCCGTTGGCCTGCTTGGCCAGATGGCCGGTCTCGATGACGAGCGTACCCGCTCCGACGGAGATCTCTTTGGTTCGCTTCATAGTTTGCTTTTCTTTCTTCTCTCTTCTGCCTGTTGTCTCCGGATTCAACCGTCTCCGGTCACCGCCCGGGGAGAGCGGGGACCGGAGAGGTCCGGAGGTCCGAAAGGTCGGACGGTTTCCGGTGCCGGGGGCGGGAGGGCCGCCGGAGCACGTCGGGACGGGGTGCTGCCTGGCTGACGGGGGAGCTTACTTGCGGAGCCCGAGGCGCTCGATGGTGCTGCGATAGCGCTCGAGATCCTGCCCCTTGAGATAGTCGAGCAGGCGACGGCGGCGGCCCACCAGCTTGAGAAGGCCGCGGCGGCCGTGGTGGTCCTTGGCGTGTGTCTTGAAATGCTCAGTGAGCTCCGAGATGCGGCTGGTCAGCAGCGCGACCTGCACCTCGGTCGAACCGGTGTCGGTCTCATGAGCCCTGTAGTCGGTGATGATCGCTTCCTTGATCTCTCTGGTTTGCGCCAAAGCAAACTCCTCCTTGCACTATTCTCCGGTCGGAGTGTACCACAACGTCCGTTTCATATGTTCAGCGGAAGACCACCCGCGGCTGCACGATGCCCACGCCGGCGGTGCCGATGCGCTCGACGACCGTGCCCACGGCGATGAACTCGCGACGGCGGTTGATCAGCTTCACCCAGTCCCCCTCGTCGCCGCGGAGCTCGCGGACGAGCACGGTCTGGCCGTGCGCGATCCGGTTCTCCTGCTGCGGGTCGGCGGTCACCTCGTCGAACGGCAGGGGGATCTCGTCGAACGGGATCCAGGCCCGGCCCACCCCCGCGGCGGCCTCGGACATGGCAGGTGTCTCCGGGGCCTCCGGAGCCTCCTCGCCGTCCGGGCTCTCCGGGGAGACGGCCTGCGCCGCCTTCCCCACGGCCTCCTCCAGACGGGGGAGCGTCACGGCGTCCTCCACCGGGAAGTGGCCGATCTTGATCCGGCGCAGCGATGCCAGGTGAGCGCCACAGCCCAGGGCCTGTCCCACGTCGTGGGCCAGGCCGCGCGCGTAGGTGCCGGACGAGCAGGCCAGCCGGAAGCCGATCCGGCCGTCCTCGAGCGCACCCTGGGGGCTGAGCTCGAAGACCGTCACCTCCTTGGTGTCGGCCGGGATCTCCTCGCCGCGCCGGGCGAGCTCGTAGTACTTGACCCCCTGCACCTTCTTGGCGGAGTAGGGGGGCGGCTGCTGCTCGATGGTCCCCTCGAAGCGCCGCATCGCCTCTTCGACCGCCTCGCGGGTGAGGGCCCGCACCGCCTCGGGCGGCGCCTCGGCCACCACCTGCCCGGCGGCGTCGTAGGTGTCGGTGCTGATCCCGAAGCGGATCGTCCCCTCGTAGACCTTGGGGGCGCGGATCAGGAACCGGGTCAGGCGCGTCGCCGTGCCCAGGGTGAGGAGCAGCAGGCCCGTGGCGTCGGGATCCAGCGTCCCGCAGTGCCCGATCTTCTTCTGTCTGAGGACACGGCGGACCCTCTGCACGACATCGTGCGAAGTCAAGCCGCAATCCTTGTCGACCAGCAGCAGCCCGTCCCGCATCGTCTAGACCGCCTCCGGCTCCGGCACCGCCGAGCCCTCGGTCACCGCCGGCATCGACAGCGCGGCGGCGAGGGCCGCCGCCACCTGCCGGCGGATCTCCTCGCCGTCCCCGTCCATCGCGAAGCCGGCGGCGTTCCGGTGCCCGCCGCCGCCGTGGTGACGGGCGATCTTCTCCACGTCCACCTCGCCGCGGCTGCGCAGCGACACCTTGTGCGTGCCGTCCTCGCGCTCGCGCACCAGCGCCACGGCCTCGACGCCGGCGATGGAGCGCGGGTGGTCGATGAGCCCCTCGGAGTCGCCCGGCTCGGCGCCGGCGCGCTGGAACATCTCCTGGGTCAGGCGCGCCGTGGCCACCCGTCCCCCCTCGTGGAGCTCGAGCGTCCCCAGCATCTGGCAGAGCAGGCGCATCACGGCCACCGGCTGGCTCTCGTAGAGCCACTGCGCCACCTGCTCCGGGTGGGCGCCGTCGCGCACCAGCGAGGCGGCGGCCTCGAAGGCCGCCGCCGTGGCGTTGGAGTAGCGGAAGCCGCCGGTGTCGGTCACCAGGGTGAGGTAGAGGCAGGCCGCCGTCTCCGGGTCGAGCGCCACCTTGAGCCCCTGGGCCAGCCGATAGACCATCTCGCCCACCGCCGGCGCGGCGGAGTCCACCCAGTTGACCGAGCCGTAGTGCTGGTTGCCCAAGTGGTGGTCGATGTTGATCAGCGGCAGCGCCGACAGGTGCTGCTCCAGGCCGGTGCGGTCCGGGCTCGGGCACTCCAGCACGATGATGGCGTCGAACTTCTCGGGGAAGCCGGCCGGCGGCTCCTCACCGTTGTGGATGCGGTCGCTGCCGGGCAGCGGCCGGTACACGGTCGGCGTCGCGTCCCGGTTCCACACCACCGCCCCCTTGCCGAGCTTGCGGAGGATGCGGGCCAGGCCCAGCTCCGAGCCGATGGCGTCGCCGTCGGGGTTCACGTGGCTGGTCAGCAGGAAACGGTTGCCCTGCCGGACTTTGCGCAGCAGGTCTTCAGGAGCTTTCATCCCGCCCATTTAGGCTCTCCAAGAGGTCTGAGATTCTCTGGCTGTACTCGGCGCCCCGGTCGAGCTCGAACACCAGCTCGGGGGTCGCCCGCATGTGCAGGCGGTGCGCCAGCTCGGTGCGCAGGAAGCCCCGGGCGTGGCGCAGGGCCTCGATGGTCTCCTGGCGCTGCTCGTCGTCCTGGCCGAGGACCGACACCTTCACGGTGGCGCGGCGCAGGTCCGGGGTCACGTCGACCTCGGTCACGCTCGCCAGCCGGATCCGCGGGTCCTGGACATGCCGGAGCAGCAGGTCCGACAGCTCGGCGCGGATCAGGTCCCCCACGCGTCCGGTGCGCCGGCTCATGACTCCCCCTCCAGGATCTGCGGCTCCCAGTGGGTGAGATAGATCTCGGGATCGCTCTCCACCAGGTTCCGAAGCTCTTCCATCAACTTGTCCATCTCCTTCTCCTTCCCCGCCACGACGGCCGCGATCGCGATCTCCGACCGCTGGTGGAGATCCTGGAACCCGGTCTCCGCCACCGACACGCGGTAGCGCTGGTGGATGCGGTCGACCAGCGATTTGACGACCCGCCGCTTGTCCTTGAGGCTGCGGCTGGAAGGAAGGTGCAGCTCGAAAACGGAAATCCCGACGATCATCGTTCGAGGTTCGGCCCCCCGCGGCAGCGCCCCCGGGGACCGCGGGTCCCCGGAGACGTCCGGTGGGGGAGGAAAGGGGCCGGTCTACAGGACCGGCGCCACCTGCTCGCGGGTGAAGGCTTCGATCACGTCGCCCGGCTTGACGTCCTGGAAACGCTCCAGGCCGATGCCGCAGTCGAAGCCGGCGCGGACCTCCGAGGCGTCGTCCTTGAACCGGCGCAGCGACGCGATCTTGCCTTCGTAGATCACCCGGTTGTCGCGCAGCAGGCGGACGGCGGCGCTCCGCGGGATCACCCCGTCGACCACGTGACAGCCGGCGATGGTGCCGATCTTCGGCACCTTGAAGGTGTCGCGGACCTCGGCGCGGCCGCTGGACACCTCGCGGAAGGTGGGCTCCAGCAGTCCGGTCATCGCCTTCTTGAGCTCGTCGATGAGCTCGTAGATGATCGTGTGCAGCCGGATCTCCACCTCTTCCTTCTCGGCCAGCTCGGAGGCGCTGCGCTCCGGGCGGACGTTGAAGCCGATGATGATCGCCTTGGAGGCCGAGGCGAGCAGCACGTCGTTGGTGGAGATGGCGCCGACGCCGGAGTGGAGCACCTGCACCTTGACCTTCTCCGTGCTGGTCTTGGTGAGGGCCTCCTTGAGGACCTCCACCGAGCCCTGCACGTCGGCCTTGAGGACCACCGGCAGCTCCTTGACCTCGCCCTCCTGGATGCGGCCGAAGAGCTGCTCCAGGGACATCCGCCCCTGGACCGGCGTAAGGCCGCGCCGCCGGTGCTCCTCGCTGCGGAACTCGGCGATGCCGCGCGCCCGCTGCTCGTCCTCGACTACCTGCAGCAGGTCGCCGGCGTCCGGCACGTCGCTGAACCCGGTGACCTCCACCGGCGTCGACGGGCCCGCCGACGGGATGCGGCGCCCGAGGTCGTCGGTCATCGACCGCACCTTGCCCCAGGTGTTGCCCGAGACGAAGGTGTCGCCCACCTTGAGGGTGCCGTTCTGCACCAGCACGGTGGCGACGATGCCGCGGCCGACGTCCTTGCGCGCCTCGAGCACCGCGCCCTGGGCGCGCAGCTCGGGGTTGGCCTTGAGCTCCAGGATGTCCGCGTTGAGCAGGATCATCTCCAGCAGGTCGTTGATGCCCTCGCGCTTCAACGCGGACAGCGGCACCATGACCGTGTCGCCGCCCCAGTCCTCGGCCTGCAGGCCGCGGTCGGCCAGCTCGCGCTTGACCCGGTCGAGGTTGGCGTTGGCCTTGTCGACCTTGTTGATGGCGACCACGATCGGCACCTTGGCGGCGCGGGCGTGGTCGATCGCCTCGATCGTCTGCGGCATGACGCCGTCGTCGGCGGCCACCACCAGGACGACGATGTCGGTTACCTTGGCGCCGCGCGCCCGCATCAGGGTGAACGCCTCGTGGCCCGGGGTATCGAGGAAGACGATGTTGCGGCCGCGGATGTCCACGTGGTAGGCGCCGATGTGCTGGGTGATGCCGCCGAACTCGGCCTCCGTCAGCTTGGAGGAGCGGATGGCGTCCAGCAGCGACGTCTTGCCGTGGTCGACGTGGCCCATGATGGTGACCACCGGGGCGCGGGCCACACGGCCCTTGGAGGGCTCGGCCTCGCCGCCGCCGGCACCGGCCAGCTCTTCACGCAACTGCACCTCCTCCTCGAAGGAGACCACCATGGTCTCCACCCCCAGGTCGTCGGCGAGCTTCTGCGCCAGCTCGGGCTCGATCACCTGGTTGATGTTGGCCAGGATGCCGCGGCTGAAGAGCGCCTTGATCAGGTCGTGCACCTTCACCCCGAGCTTCTCGGCGAACTCGCGCAGGGTCATGCCCTCGCCGATCATCACCGGGCCGGTCGGAGGGGCCTTCTTGAACGACAGCAGCTTGCCGCGCTCGTCCCGCTCCTCCTCCTTGCGCTGGGCGCGGCGGCGCCGGCGGGTGCCCGTGCCGAGCGTCTCCTCGTCGCCGCCCTCCAGGTCCTCCAGCTTGAATACCTTCAGATCCTCGTCCTCCGGCCCCGGAGGACCGGGCTTCTTGATCCCCTTCTTGCGCCTGGCGGCCTCGGCCGCGGCGCGGTCGCCGGGGCGGCGCCGGTCGTCGGTCGCCGGCGCGGCGGCGGTACGGTACCCGCCGCCCACCGGGGCGGAGGGGGGGCTGCCGGGACGCCGGCCGAGCCCGCCGGGCGCGCCGGTGCCTCCACCGGCGCCGCCGTACGGCTGGTCACGGCGTTGGCCGCCGGGTCCGCCGGGTCCACCGGGCCCGCCGCCATAGGACGGCCTGCCACCCGGTCCACCCGGACCGCCCGGTCCGGACGGACGGCCACCGCCGGGCCCGCCGCCATAGGGCGGCCTGCCGCCGGAGGGCGGTCCGGAAGGACGGCCACCACCCGGGCCACCGCCGTAGGGCGGGCGGCCGGAGGGGCCGGAGGGCCTGCCACCCGGTCCGCCGGGGCCACCCGGTCCGGAAGGCCGGCCGGAAGACGGGGGCGGTCCGGAAGGACGGCCCGGAGGGCCACCCGGGCGGCCGCCAGGACCGGACGGCGGCGCGGACGGCCGGCTCGAAGGCACCGGCGCGGGCGCGGACGCCGCGATCGGGGCCTGGACCGGTACGGCCGGCTCGGGCGCCGGAGGCGCTGCCGGAACGGGCGCCTCGGGAGCCGCCGGCTGGGAGGCCGGCTCGGCGCTCGCGGCGATCTCCTCGCGCGGCGCCTCGGCGGTCTCCGGCGCGGGCGCCATCGACGGAGCCTCGGCCTCCTCGATCTCCGGAGCGAAGGTCTCGTGCGTCACCGGCCGCTCCATGGTGGGCAGCGTCTGGATGCGCGGCTCCACCTTCTGGATCAGCGTGCGGGGGCGCTGCGGCCGCAACGGGTTCGCCGCCGGACGGCGGGCCGGAGGCGGCGGCGGCGCGGCCGCCGTGGGGCGGCGGCCGGGAGCCGGCTGAGGGGCCTGCTCGTCGCGCAGGATGACCTCTTTCGGATGCGGGAGCTTCTTGCCCTGCAGGATCGCCTGGATGATGTCCGTGTCGATGTGGGCGTCATCACCTTCGACGCGCACGCCGATGGACTTCAGCTTAAAGACGAGGTCCTGGTTGGCGATCCCCATCATCTTTGCGAGGTCCTGTACTCGAATCTTTCCCATAGTCTCCTCAGAACTCCTGTTCGAACCCCCGGGCCGCGTGCCGCCGGTTTACTACTGCTCGGTCTCTTGGGAACGGCTGTCGCCGTCGTCGTCGCCGGCCGCGTTCTCCGCCGCGCCGTCCTCGCCGCCCTCTTCGTCGGCAGCGCCGCCGAACCGCGCCCGCGACTGCTCGCTCTCCTGGAAGGCCCGGCTGAGCGCCGCCATGAAGTCCTCGTCGCCCATGGAGCTGGACGACGCGGCCTCGGGCTGGCGGAAGGTCGAGCCGATCTCGGCGGCGAGCCGGTCCTGCTGCTCCTGGGCCCAGGCGAGCAGGCCGTCGGCGGTCTCCTCGGAGACGCCGTCGATGGCGAGGAGCGCCTCGCGGCCCCCCTCGGTGAGCGCCGCGGGCGTGGTCAGGCCGGCCTCCTCCAGGCGCTCCTGGAGCGCCGGCGTGACGCCCGGCGCCGACGAGATGTCGGCGGCGGCGGCGGGGACGGCCGCGGCCGTCGAGCCCGACATGGCGGTCTGGAGCATTCGCGCCAGCGCGTCGGCCACCTCGTCCTTGACGTCGCTCTCGCTCTTGATGTCGATGCGCGAGCCGATCAGCTCGGAGGCGAGGCGGACGTTCTGGCCGCTGCGGCCGATGGCCACGGCCAGGTTCTCCTCGTCCACCACGACGTCCATCGCGTGCTTCTCCTCGTCGACGACGATGGAGCTGACCTCGGCCGGCGCCAGCGCGCCGATCACGAACTGC
>DASPJI010000486.1:0-2615 GCA_035628695.1 Thermoanaerobaculia bacterium
CCGTGGCGCGCGAACCAGGGAGCGAGGTTGGCGAAATCCAGCGCCTCGCCGCCGAAGACCACCCAGCGCAGAGAAGAGGGGGACGAGCCTTCCTCCACGGCCCGCGCCAGCGTCCGGAAGCTCGAGGGCGTCTGGTTGAGCACCGTCACCTCCTCGCGCGCGAGGAGGTCCAGGAAGCGCTCCGGCTCGCGGCCGGCCCAGAAGGGCACGACCACCAGGCGGCCGCCGTGAAGCAGGGCGCCCCAGATCTCCCAGACCGAGAAGTCGAAGGAGAAGGAGTGGAACAGGCTCCAGACGTCGCCCGGGCCGAAGCCGAACCAGGGATGGGTGGCGGTCAGCAGCCGCGACGCGGCGGCATGGCTGACCTGGACACCCTTGGGCCTGCCCGTCGAGCCGGAGGTGTAGATGACGTAGGCGAGACTCTCGGGTGCCGCCGCGTCGTCCCGCCAGGCGGCACCGTCAGCGCCCGCCTCCTCGAGGAGCAGCCGTTCGACCCCTGTGGCCGGCAAGCGGCCGGCCGCCGCCGCGGTGGTGACGACGACCGCGAGACCGGCGTCCGCCACCAGGAGCGCCAGCCGCTCCTCGGGGTAGGCCGGATCGAGCGGGACATAGGCCCCGCCCGCCTCGAGGACAGCCAGGAGGGCGGTTACCAGCTCGGCCGACCGATCCAGGCAGACCCCCACCCGCACGTCAGGGCCGACCCCCAGCGCCCGCAGCCGGCGGGCGAGCCGGCCGGCCCGGTCACGGAGCTCTCCATAGCTGAGATTCGACTCCTCCCAGGTGACAGCCACGGCATCCGGCCTGGCCGCGGCCTGCTCCCGGAACCGCCGGTGGAGGAGGAAGACCTCGGCCGGGGCCTCCATGGTGCCACTGCGGTGGAGAGCCTGGTGGCGCTCCGCCGGGGAAAGCAGGGCCAGCTCGGAGACCCGGCGTTCGGGATGAGCCACCAGATCCTCCAGCAAGGTGCGGAGGTGCTCCATCCAGCGCGCCACGGTGGTGCCGTCGAACAGATCGGTGCTGTAGGCGATGGACCCGGAGAAGCCGGCCGCGCTCTCGCCCAGGGTGAAGGTGAGGTCGAACTTCGCCACACCGTCGCCAGCGGCGGGCAGGGCCTCGAGGGCCAATCCGGGAAGCTCGAAGCTCGACGCCGGCATGTTCTGCAGCGCGAACACCACCTGGAAGAGCGGCGAGTGGGCGAGGCTGCGCTCGGGCGCCAGCTCCTCCACCAATCGCTCGAACGGCAGGTCCTGGTGCTCGTAGGCCGCCAGCGCCGCCGCACGCAGCCGGGAGACGAGCTGACGGAACACCGGTTCGCCCGCGAGATCGGCACGCAGCACCAGGGTGTTGACGAAGAAGCCGATCAGCCCTTCGATCTCGCGCCGGTTCCGGCCGGCAATGGGCGAGCCCACCACCACGTCCTCCTGGCCGGTGAGGCGGGAGAGCAGGGTCTGGAAAGCGGCCAGGAGCATCATGAACGGCGTCGCCCCGAGTTGCCGGCCGAGTGCGGCGATGGCCGCCGCCAGGGGGTGCGGCAGGAGCACCGGCAGCGTCGCGCCGCGATAGCTCTGGACCACCGGGCGCGGCCGGTCGGTGGTCAGCTCCAACCGCGGAGGCACACCGGCGAGGGCGTGGCGCCAGTGGCCGATCTGCCGCTCCAGCACCTCGCCGGTGAGCCAGCGGCGCTGCCAGACGGCGAAGTCGGCGTACTGCACGGGCAGCTCGGCGAGCACCGCGTCCTCGGCAGCCTCAGCGGTGCGGCAGGTGTCGTAGAGGGCCGCCAGCTCCCGCAGGAAGATCGCGGCCGACCATCCGTCGGAGACGATGTGGTGCATGGTGACCAGCGCCAGATGCTCCTCCGCATCGAGCCGCAGCAGCGTCCAGCGCACCAACGGCCCGGCCGCCAGATCGAACGGACGCGACGCCTCCGCTCCGGCCAGACGCTCGGCCTCCTGCCGGCACGAGCCCACCGGCAGCTCCGCCAAGTCGACCAGGGGGAGCGGCAGCTCCGGCTCCGGTGCGATGCGCTGGAACGGCTCCCCCTCCCTCGCGCCGAAGGTCGTCCGCAACGCCTCGTGACGGCGCACCACCTCCAGGAGCGCCCACTCCAGGACCGCGACCTCGAGGCGGCCGGCCAGGCGCACCGCCGCCGGGATGTTGTAGGCGGCGCTCCCCGGCTCGAGCTGGTCGATGAACCAGAGCCGCTGCTGCGCGAACGAGAGGGGAATCCCAGTCTCCCGCGGTACGGGCACGATGGGGAGGAGGTCGTCCACCTGCCGTTCCGCGCGGCGGGCGGCGCGGATGAAAGCGGCCTGCTCCGCAACGGTGGGCTCCTCGAAAAAGCGCGGCAGCGGAATCATCACCTGGAGGGCCTCAGTCATGCGCGAGACGACCTGGGTCGCCAACAGGGAGTGGCCGCCGATCTCGAAGAAGTCCTGGTCGGTCCCCACGGCGGGCAGGGCCAGCACCTCGGCCCAGATGCCGGCGATGATCTCCTCCACCGCGTCCGTGGGAGCGGCGAGCCCGCCTTGCCGCACCGCGATCGTAGCCGCGGGATCGGGCAGAGCGCGGCGGTCGACCTTGCCATTGGGGGTGAGCGGCAGCTCCGGCAGGACGAC
>DASPJI010000487.1:0-2223 GCA_035628695.1 Thermoanaerobaculia bacterium
CGGTCCAGCATCTGAAGGAGGTGGACGTAGTCCTCCTCGAAGGAGACCGAGAAGGCGACGCAGCCGAAGTCGTCGAGCGGCCGGTGGCTCTCGACGGAGAGCGGCATGCCGGCGCCGTCCATGAAGAAGCGCTCGCAGCCCCAGTCCGGCCGCTGGTGCACCAGCTCGTAAACCCGCTGGAAGCCGAGGCTCGACATCCCCACGTGGTAGGTGTTGGCGTAGACCAGCGCCAGCCGGTAGCTGCCGTGGCGCGGGAAGCTCTGCACCGGCCGCTCGTCGATGAGGTGTGGGGTCCAGTCGTGGGCGTTCTTCTTCATGGCCAAGAGGTTACAACCATCCCTGGAGGTAGTTTATGCCGCCACCAGCCGCCAGGCGAGCCGGAGGGCGCCGTCCAGGCCCAGGCGGCGGGGGGGCAGGGTGCGGCCGTGGATGCCCAGGAGCCGCGAGAAGAGGGCCGGCTCGGCGGCCAGCGCCTTGACCGCGCGCCGCCGCAGCCCCGGCCGGCGCTCCAGGGAGAGCACCAGCGAGGTCATGAAGTCGGGGAGGCGGGCGATGCGGCGGTGGGCGGCGGCATAGAGGGCGAGGTCCCCGGCCCGGAGCGCCTCGGCGAGGGCGGCCGACTGGTGGAGGGCGACCGCCAGCCCCTCGCCGGTGATGGCGTCGAGGTAGCCGGCGGCGTCCCCGACCAGGGCGACGTTGCCGCGGCAGACCGCCCGCACCTGCTGATGCAGCGGCCCGGCGCCGCGGTCGCGGGAGGCGGCGGGGGCGCCGGCGAGGCGGCCGCGGAGGACGGGGAAGCGCTGGAGCAGGTCGTCGAAGCGGCTCTTGCCGCCGCTCCAGAGCAGGGCGACGCCGATCTCGTCCGGGGTCACGGGCGTCACATAGGCCTCGCAGCCCGGGGAGCCCGAGGCCCAATAGACCTCCACGAAGTCGCTCCAGGGGGGCAGCGCGTAGTGGCGGCGGACACCGAAGCGGTGGATCGGACCGGCGCCGCCGTCCAGGCCGGCCCAGGAGCGGACCCGGGAATGGAGGCCGTCGGCGCCGACCACCCAGCGGGCGAGGACGGGGCCGTCGTCGGTCTCGACACCTTCCCGAAGGAGCCCCCGGACCCCGCGGCCCCAGTGGATCTCCACCCCCACCTCTCCGGCGCGGCGGACCAGGGCGTCGTGGAGGTGGAGGCGGCGGACGCCGAGGCCCCCGGCGTGAGGGAAGACCCCCTCCGCCATCAGGTCGCCGTCGAAGTAGCGGATGCCGCGGAAGGGGACCCCCTGCCTGGGGGGTAGCTCGACGCCGATCTCGCGCAGGCGGGCGACGGCGTCGGGCATCAGCCCCTCGCCGCAGGCCTTGTCGACCGGAGGCTGGAAGCGCTCGAGGAGGAGGACCCGCATCCCGGCGAGGCGGGCGCGGATGGCGGTGGCGAGGCCGGCGGGGCCGCCGCCTACTATAAGGATGTCAGCCGCGAGGGCCACTGTGCTTCCCCCAGCGCAGGCGGGCATAGGCGAGTCCCGAGCGGGCGACGGCTCCGGCGATGCGGAGCGGCGTCACCGGATCAGGGGGCCGCAGCTCGCCGGCGAGGTGGAGCCGCAGGGCCTCCTGCCGCCGCAGCTTGCCCGACGAGGTGCGGGGGAGCGTCCCCGGCTCGAGGACCACCACCTCGTCGACGGCAAGACCGGTGGCACCGAGGACCGCCTCGCGGCAGGCGCCGGGGAGCGCCGCCCTCTCGACCGGCCCGGTCCCCCGCGCCGCTTCGACCAGCAGCGCCAGCACCTCGCCGGGGGCGCCTTCGGGGAGCCAGCTCACGGCCACGGCACAGCCGGTGCGCACCCCCGGCACCCCCTCGACCGACCGCTCGATCTCCTCGGGGGCATGGTTGCGGCCCCGCAGGATCACCACGTCCTTCGCCCGGCCGGTGAGGTAGAGCTCTTCCTTATGGAGAAAGCCGAGGTCGCCGGTGTCGAGCCAGCCGTCCGCAAAGGCGCGGGCTGTGGCGGCGGGCGCTCCCAGGTAGCCCTCCATGAGGGACGGCCCCTGGATCAGCACCCTCCCGACCTGGCCCTCGGGCAGATCGGACCCGGCCTCGTCCACCACCCGCAGCCGGAACCCCGGCACCGGCCGGCCGACGGAGACGATCTCCCGGCCGCCGCTGCGCTCCCGGGCCCTCCCCTCGCCAGTCAGGGCGTCGCGGTCGAAGCAGCCGCTGCGGAACGAAGAGCCGAGGTCCGA
>DASPJI010000488.1:0-2555 GCA_035628695.1 Thermoanaerobaculia bacterium
TCCCACGACTCCTCCGACCACGCCCCCCACGACGCCCCCCACGACACCGCCGGCCCAGGGTCAGGGCCAGGGGCAGGGCGGCCAGGGACAGGGACAGACCCAGCCGGCCCACTCGGGCACTCAGGTCGCCGTCACCGCCGACCTCTCCTACTCGATGGAGAAGCTCGAGGAGAGCGGCGCCATCAAGATCGACATCATCCGCCAGCAGGAAGGCACCTCGGTCGACGAGATGCAGCGCCAGGCCCTCGACCTGCTCAAGGAGTCGATCCTCAACGAGTTCTTCCAGCCTGCGATGACCGCCGCGCCGGCGGCCGGAGGCATCGCCCCGGCCCTGGGGGCGGCCCAGCAGGCGCAGCAGCTCATGGCCGGCTCCGGCCAGACCAACACCGGCGTGGCCGGTGCCGGCACCCGCGTCGAGGTCGGCTTCCAGCTCCAGTTCAAGAAAGAGGAGGAGCTGCAGACCGCCGACTACGACTTCAGCGTCATCCAGCCCGAGACCCGCACCCACGCGCCGAACGGCTTCTTCTCCGCCCTGCTGCGCGGCACCGAGCAGGCCGAGCACATCCGCGAGATCGACCTCGACGACCCGTTCTTCAAGATCCTCGACGTCGACGTCAGCACCACGGCCGACTTCGACGGGCTGGACTTGAAGACCATCGTGGTGGAGCTCCAGTACGGCGGCACCGTCGAGTCGCCGCGGGTCACCGGCACCGCCACCTTCACCAAGGGGGACAACGCGCCCCGTCACTTCCAGGCCTTCCGCGACCTCGACGACTTCTCCTACCGCTACCGGGTCGCCTACAAGTTCGGCCAGGCCGAGGGGATCGGGGCGAAGCGCCAGGAGTACCAGACGCCCTGGCGCTCCACCACCAGCCGCGCCCTGGTGGTCCACCCTCCCGAGGACGTGGCCATGCTCCGCGTCTTCGTCGAGACGGGGGTGGTCGACTGGGACATCATCGAGAAGATCGACACCGTCCTCACCTATGACGACCCGGCCCACGGCTTCCACGCCGAGCGCCGCTTCCTGCTCGACTCCACCTCCCAGCGCCAGCCCTGGCTGGTGCGGCTGGAGGACCCGGCCCGCGCCGCCTACCAGGTGAAGAGCGTCTGGCACCTCAAGGACGAGAGCGAGATCCAGGGGCCGGTGGAGACCCGGCGCGGCTCCCAGTTCTTCGCCGGCGATCCCTTCATCGACCGGCTGCCCATCGTCATCCAGCCGCTGGTGGACCGCAACAACGTGCTGCGCGTCGAGGTCGAGCTGCACTACGAGGACGAGGCGAACGGCCTGGACGTCCGCAAGAACGTCGAGGTGGCGGGCCCGGACTTCAGGCCCGTCACCGTCACCCTGCCCATCGTCGACCGCGGGCGCCGGGAGTACTCCTACCGGGTGATCCTCATCAAGGCGAACGGCGGCACCGAGATGCAGCTCCCCCAGCGCACCGAGCAGCTCTCGATCCTCGTCAGCGAGGGGGGGATCTACTTCGACGTCAACGTCACCCTGCTCGGCGCCACCGGCATGGCCCAGAACGGCGTCGACGCCATCCAGGTCGACCTGCGCAGCGAGCCGCTCGACGGCGAGCTGCAGCGGGTGGAGAGCCACCTCTTCGAGCCCGGCGCCGAGGCCAAGTTCACCAAGCGGCTGCTGCTGCGCTCCGACCGGCCGCGGCGCTTCGAGTTCCGCACCACGGTCTTCTCCTCGGCGAACGCGCCGAAGGAGAGCGACTGGACGCTGCACGAGAACCCCATCCTGCCGCTCCAGGTGACCCGCCTGCTCAACGCCTGAGAGGAGACGCCCGATGATCGATCTCGGCCGCGCGCCGTTCCACGCCGAGGGGGTGACCCTCTTCCCCGACCACGCGGATCCGAAGCGGTTCCACTACCTGCCGGACGGGCCGCGGCTGCGCTTCGGCCCCCCTGAAGGAGATCAGGAAGGCGAGCCGGAGCTGTCGCTCCTCAAATACCGGCTGGACCCGGCCCTCCACACCGAGCTGGGGGCCGGGCTCCTCTCCCTCACCGTCGACCTCGGCGTGGACGAGGAGAGGCTCGAGCGTCTGCGGGGGCGCCTGGCCGCCCGCGCCGGCGTCTCGGGCCCCGTGCTCTCCCCCGTCGCCGCCGACTCCGGGAGCTGCGAGCTGGTGCTCATCGATCGGTCGTCCACCGATGAGACAGCCGCCACGGGCTTCGGCCTGGTGGCCCGCATCCTCGGGGCGGCCACCCCCTCCCTCTATGGCGACAACGCCGCGACGTTCATGGCGGTGCTGTCGGCCGAGGGGATGGCGCTGGCCGAGGGGGCGCTGCGCGGCGGCGGCCTGCCCGCCGGGGTGGTCTACACCCTGCGCACCACCGGGCTGCGGCCGGCGCTCAGGGCCGAGATCACCGCCCGCTGGCGCGACGTCTACGAGTTCTACGAGAACCGCTTCCACGGCGGCAAGCTCCTCCTGGCGGTCGACATCGGCCCGACGATCGAGGAGCTGGTGCAGAACGAGCTCCTCTCCATCCGCGTCGACGAGCTGGTGCCGGCCGAGGAGCGGTCCGCGGTGCTCGACCGGGCGATC
>DASPJI010000489.1:0-7404 GCA_035628695.1 Thermoanaerobaculia bacterium
GCAGGGGGAGCGATCCGTCCGGGAACAGCGGCTCGGTCTGGACCAGGCTCTCCTGGGAGACGCTCACCGCGCGGCGGGTGATGCCGCCGATCTTCTTGAGGCTGGGCATGCCGCCCGATTCACCGATACTCATGGGTTCGATTCTCCAATCAGTCGAGGGGCTGCCTCAGGAAATGGCGATCTCTTTTTCGCCGAACAGCCGCTCGGCCACGAGGCCGCGGTTGCGGCAGTCCTCGATGAGCCGGTCGGAGGCGACGATGGGATCGGAGTCGGGGGTGTAGTCCTTGGCCATGATGTATTTGAGCCAGGGCTCCATCCCCATGGCGTAGACGTACGCCTCTTTGCAGCCGAAACGGGTCACGATGTCGATGCCGCGCTCGTAGTTCGAGCCCGAGAGGCGGCGCGAGTGGTCGAGCTTGCGGTCGAGCGGCCGGGTCATCAGCGGGCCGTAGAGCCACGACAGCGGCGCGCCGTCGCACTCCATGCCGAGGAAGAGGATGTCCGCGTCGCCGGTGATCTTCTGCACGTGCTCGTAGATCCGCGGCTCGATGTTGCAGGAGTCGGCGGCGAGCAGCACGCTGCCGGCCTCCACCTTGACCATGTAGGCCATCTTGGTGCGGATATCGAGGTCGCTGTGCTCGCCGAGGAACGGCACGCCGGTCAGCGCACCGCCGCCCTCGAGCTCGATGGTCTCCAGCTCCTCGATCTCGCGCACGTTCTTGAACCCGAGCTGCTGCAGCACCAGCCGCAGCGACGGGTCCTGCAGGCTGCCGCCGCCGCCGCGCGGCACCACCACGGTGCCGATCTTGTGGCGGAGCTGGATCATGGTCTCGAGCAGCACGTGGTCCTGGTGGTTGTGGGTGATCACCACGTAGTCGATGAAGTCCGGCAGGTCCGCGTAGGTGTAGCGCGGCAGGTCGGCGTGGTAGTCGTAGCTGATCACGGGATCGGAGAGGACGCTGAAGCCGCGCCCCTCGATGAGGATGCAGGCGTGGCCGAAGTAGCGGGTGCGCAGGCCATCGCCGTCGTAGGCCTCGTAGGGCGCGGGCCGCTCGGTGGTGAAGAAGGTGCGGAACAGCTCCTCGTCCGCCCCGTCCTGGATGCCGAGCAACTCCTTGATGTGGCCGTAGGGGCGCGGCGAGGCCTTCATGCGGAACAGCTCGTCGATCCCTTCGTGGTTGAACGGCCGGTGGATGAAGAGGACCCCCTCCTCCTCGATGCGCGGCGTGCTCAGCACGAACGGGCGCTCCTTGTCCCCCTCGCTCAGGGTCAGCGCGAAGCTCTGGAGGTCCGTCCGGTAGTACTGGCTGCGGTAGAGGAGCGGCTCGAGCAGCCGGAACGACGGGTTGTGGTTGAGGTCGTAGACCAGCTCCACGTAGCCGCGGAGCATCTCCGGCACGCGCGGATAGAGCGGCTCCAGGGAGTAGCCCTTGGCCTCGTTGCGCAGCAGGTCGTCCAGCTCCTTGACCGCCTTGGCGAGGGCGATCAGCTCGGCCTGCTCCTGCAGCGTCCGGTCCATGAGCGCCTTGATGTCCTTGGCGCGGGACGGCGGATGGCTGATGAAGGGGCCGCCCACCATCGCAGGGTTCTTGACCGCCGCCGCGTGCACCTGCGGCGCCTGGACGAAGGACTTCATGATCGCCAGGTGGCGGTCGACAACGTTCATGCCCGCGGTGACCGGCTGGAGCAGATGGGTCCACGCGTACCAGTTGCAGACCAGCGGCTCGGTCAGGACGTTGGGCTTGAGGTAGCAGAGCTCGTCGTGTTGCATGATGGGTTCCTCCTAATGCTGGGGCCTTGGAATTCTAGCATCCCGGTGCGGCGCACTCCCGCTCCCCTTCCCGATCGACGGCTTCGAACCAGGCCCACTCTCCGGCAGACAGGGGGATCCCCTGCTGCCGCCGTTCGGCCGCCGTCTCGATCTCCGGGTCTCCCGGCACATGGACGCGCTCGCCCCCCACCCCCGGCTGGTCGCGCACCAGGCCCATGAGCCGGGAGAGGCGCTGGCGGAACCCGTCCGGGTCGCCGAACGCCGGCAGGTGGAAGGCGATGAAGAGATGGGCGACGCGGCGCGGCTCGTCATAGGGGGGGGCGTAGAGGTGCGACAGCTCGTGGTCGAACGGCATCCCGGCCAGCACGGCGCTCAGGACCTCGACCATCATACCCAGGCACTGGCCCTTGTGGCCGCCCAGGGGTTGCAGCGCGCCGACCTCCTCGGTACCGCCGTCCTCAGGGCTGGCCGCCGCGGCGTCCCGACCGTCGGGGGTGAGGGCCCAGCCCGGAGACAGGGGCCGCTCCTCTTCGCGGTAGCGCTTGACCCGCGAGTAGGAGACCTGGCTGGTGGCGAAGTCGGCGCAGAACGTGTCCTCCCCCTCCCCGGCGGCGGCGAGCGAGATCGGGTTGGTGCCGAAGAACGGCAGCCGGCCGTTGTACGGCGCCACCAGCGCGTCGCTGTTGGTCAGCGCCAGCCCGAGCGCCCCCTGGCGCGCCATCGCCAAGGTGTAGCAGGAGGCCGGGCCGAAGTGGTTCGAGTTGCGCACCGCCACGGTGCCGACGCCGTTCTCGCGGGCGAGGCGCACCGCCTCGTCGCAGGCGACCCGACCCGCCACGATGCCCAGGGCGTGGCCGGCGTCGAGCACCCGCGCCGCCGGGGCGGAGCCGAGCCAGCGCATCTCGGGACGGGCGCGGCTGCGGCCGCCGTCCAGCTCGGCCAGGTAGGTGGGGAACAGCCGCACGCCGTGGGTGTCGACGCCGCGCAGCGACGCCTCCAGCAGACCGTCGACCACGAAACCGGCGTGCTCGTCGGGGAGCCCGCGCCGGCGCAGGGCCCCCTCCATGATGCGGGCGAGACGGGTGGCGTCGACGCGCGTCACGGCAGGCGGTCCGCGCTGGCGACTGCGGGCTCGAGCCGCCCGGCGCCGGCCTGCTCCCGCACGAAGCGGGCGAAGCGGCGGACGCCGTCCTCGATCTGCTCCTCGGAGACGTAGCTGAACGAGAGGCGCACCTGCCGCTCCCGTCCGGGGGTCAGGGCGAAGAAGGACATCGGGCAGACGATGACGCCGTGCTCCCGCGCGCAGGCCCGGAGGTGCGCCTCGCCGAACTCGAAGGGGAGGTCGACGGTGAGGAAGAAGCCCCCCTCCGGCCGGTTCCAGCGCACCGCCGGCGCCAGGTCCCCCAGCTCCGCGTCGAGGGAGGCCACCATGCGGTCGCGGTTGGCGCGATAGAACGGCAGCTTCTCCCGCATCAGCGGCGCCAGCGATCCTCCGCTCTCCAGCAGGATGCCGCCGACGATCGCCTGGAGCAGCGGCGGCGTCGTCACCGTGGTCAGGCTCTTGACCTTGGACAGCTCGGCCGCCAGCGTCGTGCGCGAGCCGTCGGGCGCCACCACCGTCTGGCCGGCGACGAGGAAGCCGAGGCGCAGGCCGGGGTAGAGGCTCTTCGAAAAGCTCCCCATGTAGATCACGGCCCCGTGCTCGTCGAGCGACTTGAGCGTCGGCAGCGGCGCGCCGTCGTAGGAGAACATGCCGTAGGGGTTGTCCTCGAAGATCAGCAGGTCGTTGTCGCGCGCCAGCGCCAGCAGCTCGCGGCGGGCCGCCACCGGCATCCGGGTGCCCAGCGGGTTGTTGAAGTCCGGCACGTCGTAGAGGGCGCGGGGGCGCCGCCCCGAGCGCCGCACCTCGCCGATGGCGGCGGCGACCCGGGCGGGGTCGAGGCCGTGCTCGCCGGTGGGGATCGGCTGCATCGGGATCCCCATCATGCGGGCGAGGCCGGGGATGCCGATGTAGGACGGATCGCTCACCAGCAGCACGTCGGCCGCCGGGTCGAGCAGGGCCAGGAGGAGGATGACCATCCCCTCCTGGCAGCCGGTGGTGATGACGATCGACTCGGGATCGGCGCGGATCCCCTCGTCGAGCTCGATCTGCCGGGCGATCAGGCCGTTGATGATGCCGTTGGTCCGGTTGTATTGGCCGAGGTCGTTCCAGACCGCGGCGCCGGACCAACCCAGGGCGGCGGCGCGATGCTCGACGAACGGCGCCACCCGGCCGAGGCTCCGCTCCACGTCGAAGTAGCGCTCGGTGGGCCGGCCCGGAGCGAACGAGATCGCCCCGGGGTGGTCCAGCACCACCTCGTTGAGGAAGTTCATCACGTCGAGCAGCGGCTCGCGGAAGCAGCCCTTGAGGGCGATCTCCACCATCTCCGGTCTCTCTCCAGTCTCTCCGGCCTTGGTCTTTCCGGCCAACCTCTCCGGGCCGCGGCTCAGTAGGAGTCCTTCTGCTCCAACTGCATGAAAAGCTGCTGCACGCTGTCGTCGGAGAAGTCGCCGCCCAGCCGCTCGATGAACTCGTACATCATGCCGGAGCCGGGATCGCGCTTGCTGAAGATCTGCCGCAGGCCGGGGCTCTGGATCACCGTGGTGTCGAACTCCATGCCCGCCGCCTTGAGCTCCTCCGCCATCTCGGGCAGGTTCTGGACGCCGATGGCGACGTGCTGGACGCCGGGCCCGAAGTTCTCGACGAACTTCGACACCTGCGAGTCCGGCGAGGTCCCCTGGAGCAGCACGAAGGTGATCGGGCCGGCCTTGATCACCGCCGAGACCATGGCCGTCGTCTTGCCTTCGGTCTTGCGCCGCTCGCGCAGCTCGAAGCCCAGAACCTCGGTGTAGAACTTGATCGATTCCTCGAGGTCCTGGACGGCAATGGCGACGTGATCGACCGAGGTGGCGTACTTGTGCATCGCCACCAGGGAGGCCACGGAAGCGGGGCTTTCTTTTTCGCTCATGGACGGCTCTCCTATCGTTTAGAAATTGATGCTTATGATCGAGGGCTGCTGAGACCGAGCGCGGGTGTACAGCGCCTACAACTGTCTAGTGCTCCGAAAACGAAAACCGAGACGACTCCCCCTCAGATCGGGGCGGCCGGCACAGGGTTGTCACGCAATAACCCACGGGCCCGCCGACGTTCTGTCTCTGGAGACGAACGAGGAGATCCACCCATGAATACGAGAGCTTTCGGCAAGTTGGCCCTGGCGGCCGTCCTCCTGGTGGCGACTCTGGCGGTGGCCGGCGTGGCGGTGAACCGCGGCGAGGGCGCCGAGTTGCGCCGCGTCGAGACCCACAAGGTCTGCATGATCAACAACCAGGTGTTCGAGAAGGACCAGATCCCGGTGGCCATCGAGGGCCGCACCTACTACGGCTGCTGCGAGATGTGCAAGGAGCGCCTCGCCCGCGACACCGGCGCCCGCACCGCCGTCGATCCGGTGAGCGGCAAGACCGTGGACAAGGCCAAGGCCGTCATCGGCGCCCGCCCCGACGGCAGCGTCCTCTACTTCGAGAGCGAGGAGAACCTCGCGCAGTACCGCGAGCCCGCGGCCTCCCGCTGAGGCAGAACGGGCCGGCGCCCCGAAGAGTCGCCGGCCCAGAGAGAGGCAGGGGTGCTGGAGCGCTACAAGGTCGCCGCCTCGCACTCCGACAGCGAGAAGTAGGTGGCCCAGCCCTGGGGGGCGGAGCAGGGGTTCGGATATTCGCAGCAGGTGCCGGTGTCAGGGTTCTTGGCGTAGGTGATCACCTGGATGCAGCCACCGCTGAAACGGCGCGGCTTCGGGCACTCCGGAGCCGAGACGGCGGTGGTGACCTGAGCGGCACCGACGAGAGCTAAAACACCAAGGGCGAGCAGAGACTTCTTCAGAGTCATAACTTCTCCTTCATTGAGTCATCCATCCTTTTCGGGTGGGGACCCCAACCCTGTCGCGCTCGAGCCGAAGTAATGATCACTCACCGCTCGTAGAAAGTCAAGTCGATACCACGGAAACTGTATATCTCTCAGATTAACAACCATAACCTCCCAGCTATACAAGTGTCGCCCGCTGCGGGCTCCGGGCCTTCTCCGGCGTCGCCAGAGGCAACGTGAGCCGGAACGCGGCGCCCCCCTCCGGCGCTCTAGGCTCGGCGCGGACGTCGCCGCCGTGCGCCTTGACCAGGTTGCGCACGGTGACGAGCCCCAGGCCGGTGCCCCGCTTCTTGCCCGCGGTGGCGAAGGGCTCGAAGAGGTGGGCGGCCGCCTCCTCCGGGATGCCCGGGCCGGTGTCGGCGACCCGGAGGGCCAGGCACCCCTCCTCCACCCGGGCGCTCACCAGGAGCCGCTTCTCCCCCTCCCAGACCGCCAGGGCCTCGCGGGCGTTGATCACCAGGTTCTCGATCACCCGCTGCATACGATCCACGTCGAGAGAGACCTGGAGGTCCTCGGGCAGGCCGAGGTCGAGATCGGTGGCGATCCCGCGCTCGGCGAGGTCGGCGCAGAGCGGCGCGAGGACCCGGTCGAGGAAGCGGCGGGCCGGCACCGGCTCGAGTTGGAGCCGCGGCGCGCCGCCGCGGGCGAAGTCGAGGATCTCCTCGATCATGTGGCGCAGCCGCTCGGAGGCGCTCCGCACCTGATCCAGGTCGCGGGCGATGGCCTCGGGGTTGCCGCCGCGCTGGGCGACGGTGTGAGCCAGCTCGGTATATCCCTTGATCAGCGTCAGGGGGTTCCGCAGGTCATGAACCACGGAGCTGACCATCTGGCCGATGGCGGCGAGACGGCTCTCCCGCTCGTGGAGCTGGCGCTCGGTCTCGCGGGCGCGCAGGTGGGCGGCGATGCGGGCCTCCAGCTCGCGCATGGCGAAGGGCTTGACCACATAGTCGTCGGCCCCCACCTCCAGCCCTTCGGCCACCGCCTCGGAGCCGGCCCGGGCGGTGACCAGGATGATGGGGACGGTGGCGAAGAGCGGATCGGCCTTGAGGCGCCGGCACAGCTCGTAGCCGTCCATGCCCGCCATCATGACGTCGGCGACCACCAGGTCCGGCGGCGAGCGGCGGGCGGTCTCCAACCCGGCGGCGCCGTCGGCGGCGGTGTCGACGCGATAGCGGCGCAGCAGGCGGCTGGCGACGAAGCTCCGCAGGTCGTCGTTGTCCTCCACCAGGAGGACGCGCGGCGCCTCCGGCGGCGGCTCGGGCAGGGGGAGGACGTGCCGCACGAGGCGCGGCTGCTCGATGTCGGAGAGGAGGGTGTCGCGCATGGAGCGCCAGGCGTACTCGCGCGCCGCCTGGGCCTCGGTGCGGGTCTGCGCGAGCTGGTCCTCGCGCCGGCGCGGCCGCCGGCGGCGCTCGGGCCACGGCTCGAGGTGGCGCGGCAGCTCGACGCGGAAGGCCGAGCCCTCGCCGGGGCGGCTCCGCACCGTCACCTCCCCGCCGTGAAGCCGGGCCAGCTCCCGGGCCAGGGCGAGGCCGAGCCCCGTCCCCGCCTGCTCGCGCGAGAGGGAGGCGTCCACCTGGTGGAAGCGCTCGAAGATCCTCTCCTGCTCGTCCTCGGGGATCCCGGGGCCGTCGTCCACCACCTCGAAGGCGATCTGCTCGTCCAGCGCCTCGGCCCG
>DASPJI010000490.1:0-8060 GCA_035628695.1 Thermoanaerobaculia bacterium
GTTGTCGTTGGCGCTCACCGTGCGGCCGTTGCCGTTGAAAAGACCGACGCGCCAGTCGATCTTGCCGCCGGCCGGGGTGCCCCAGGCCTGCAGGCCGATGTCGCGGCCGCGGGCAAAGAAGTTGGAGACGATGGAGCGGTCGACGAACTCCTGGGAGCCCGAGGAGGTCAGCTCCTGGCGGCCGAAGGGGACCTTGAACTGGCCGGCCTTGAGCTGGAACGCCTTCTTGCCCTGGGTGAAGTCGTAGTTGATGACGGCATCCTCGAGCGGGTTGGCGGTGTCGGGCCAGTTGAGCTGCAGCTCGTAGGTGAGGTTCTTGTTGTAGACCCAGCCCTCAAACTTGGTCTTGGCGCGGCGGATGCGGAACGAGCCCCGGTCCTCCCCCACCTCGGGCATCGCCTCGGTGAAGCGGAGCTGCACCCGGTTCGAGATCTGAACCAGGGCGCTCTTGGTCTCGATGCTGGTCTTGCCGTCCTTCCAGCCGATGGTGAACGCCGGGCTCGCCGGCTTCGGCGTCGGCCGGTCGTAGCCGGGGAGGTCGTGCTTGAAGAAGTAGAGGTCGGCGGCGGTCTCGTTCTCGGCCACGAGCGTCACGCCGTCGGCGCCGGCGCCCGGCATGGTGATGCCCACGCCCATGTCTCCCGTCTCCTCGAAGAGTTTCTTCTTCTCGGGCGTGTTGAAGACATAGATGCGGCCGTCCTTCTCCACCTCCGCGTAATAGAGGCCCGCCACCTGCGCGCGGGTGACGGGGGCGGCCGCCAGCGCCAGGACGAGCGCGATGAGGCCGGCCACAAACACAGTTGATCTGCGCATTCCAACTCTCCTTTTATGGGTCACGGTTTCGAAGCTCCGAAGCTGAATCGAGGGTGAGGATAGGAAGCCGCGCCAACGACCCTGCGACGCGCCGGTGACAGGCCTGCGACAGCCGGCCGGTGGCGCGCCGGCCCGCGAATTCTGTCACCCCGCCGTCACACGATGGTAGGTCCGCTGCCAAACCCCTCTGCCAGAGTCATGCTGCCGGACGGGTCGCTCATCACCCGATATCACCCGATACCGGCCCCGATCCAAGCACGTTCATCGAATAGAGAGATAAGGAGAGAGAACGATGAGGCATGACTTCAAGGTGGCTTCCTTCGCCGTGGCGATGGCCCTGACGGGGAGCCTCCTGGCCGCCCAGGGCGCGCGGGTGGACTCCGGCCTGGCGACCTATCAGAAGACCAGCGGTGTCTCGGGGAACTTCAACTCGGTGGGCTCGGACACCCTCAACAACCTGATGACGCTGTGGGCCGAGGGCTTCCGCAAGCAGTACCCGAACGTGCGGATCCAGATCGAGGGCAAGGGCTCCTCCACCGCTCCCCCGGCGCTCATCTCCGGCACCGCGCAGCTCGGCCCCATGAGCCGCGTCATGAAGTCGACCGAGATCGACGACTTCGAGAAGAAGTACGGCTACCCCCCCACCCCGATCCGGGTGGCGGTCGACGCCCTGGCGGTCTACGTCAACAAGGACAACCCGCTCGACAAGCTGACCCTGCAGCAGGTGGACGCGGTCTTCTCCAAGGGCCGTACCTGCGGCGCCAAGAAGGCGGTCGGCAATTGGGGCAGCGTCGGCCTCACCGGCGACTGGGCCGGCAGGCCGATGAGCCTCTACGGCCGCAACTCCGCCTCCGGCACCTACGGTTACTTCAAGGAGCACGCGCTCTGCAAGGGCGACTTCAAGGACACCGTCAAGGAGCAGCCCGGCTCCGCCTCGGTGGTCCAGGGCGTGACCGAGGACAAGTTCGCCATCGGCTACAGCGGCATCGGCTACAAGACCTCGGGCGTCAAGGCGCTGTCGCTGGCCGACAAGAGCGGCCAGTTCTTCGAGGCGACGCCGGAGAACGCCCTGTCCGGCAAGTACCCGCTGTCGCGCTTCCTCTATGTCTACGTCAACAAGGCGCCCAACAAGCCGCTCGACCCGCTGGTCCGGGAGTTCATCAAATACGCCCTGTCGCAGGAGGGCCAGCAGAACGTGGTGAAGGACGGCTACGTCCCCATCCCGGCCCGAATCGCCAAGGAAGAGCTGGCCAAGCTCCAGTAGGTCCGTGGCCTCGCCGCGGCCCGGTGGTCCGATCACGGCCGCCGGGCCGCTTTTCCATAGATTCTCTAGACCGGAACCCAGAACCTCGTGAGCCCATCCTCCTCCTCTCGATTGGGAAGCGGCGAGACCCCCAGGCGGCGGCTCCTCGCCGATCGCCTGGCCCGCTGGATCGTGTCCGCGGGCGGTCTCGCCATCATCTTCAGCGTTCTCGGCATCCTGGTGTTCATCCTGCTGGAGGTCTGGCCGCTGACGACCGGAGCGCGGGTGGGCCTGTCGCAGCCGGTCCCCCTGGCGGGCCCCCGTGCCGGCGCCCTGCTCGCCGACGAGCACCGGACGCACGTCGCGGCCCTCGGGGAAGACGGCCTGGTGCGCGTCGTGCGCACCCGCGACGGCGCGGTCACCACAACGCTCGACCTGCTCGCCCAGGCGCAGCAGCCCGGCCAGCCGCCCGGCGAGGCCCCGGTCCGGGAGCCCCAGCTCCTCACCGACATGGACGTCCCCGCCGGCAGCCAGGCCCTGGCCGCCGCGACCCGCGACGGCCGGGTGCTCATCGCCCCCATCCGCTTCGAGATCACCTTCGAGGGGCAGAACCGGGTGGTCGCGCCGGCGATCGATACGCCGGTGTCGCTGGTCCTCGACCCCGCGGGCCGGCCGCTGCGGGCCTTCGCCGCCCAGCTCGGGGACGACGGCGGCGCCACTGCCGCGGCGGTCCTCGCCGACGGCTCCCTGGCCATCGTGCGCCGCACCGCCGAGGAGAACCTGATGACCGGCGAGGTCACGGAGTCGCTCGAGCGCTTCCAGTCTCGGGTCCCCGGCGCCGGGGAGGTGGCCGACCTGGTGATGGACCGCGACCGCCGCAACCTCTACGGCGGCACCACCGACGGCAAGGTCCTCTGGTGGAGCCTCGAAGGCGAGCCCGGTGACCCGCAGGTGACCTCCGCCGGCCCCTCCCCCGTCACCGCCGCCGGCCTGCTGATCGGCGGCCGCTCGCTGGTGGTGGGGCAGGAGGACGGCTCGGTCAGCGTCTGGTTCCAGGTGCGCCAGCCGGACGAGACCTACCGGCTGACCCGCGTGCGCGACTTCCCGGCCCTGACCGGACCGGTGCGCGCCATCGCTGCCTCGCAGCGGGACCGGAGCTTCCTCGTCTATGCCGCCAACGGCCGGATGGGGCTCTACCACTCCACCGCCCACCGCACGCTGTGGACCGGCGAGGTGCCGGTCGAGGGAGGCACGAGCCTCGCCTATACCCCGAAGGCCGACGGCGCCTACCTGGCCGGCGGTGGCAAGCTCGAGGAGATCCGGATCCACAACCCCCACCCCGAGGTCACCTGGAAGTCCCTGTTCGGCAAGACCTGGTACGAGGGGGCCGACAAGCCCGAGTACGTCTGGCAGTCGAGCAGCGGCACCGACGACTTCGAGCCCAAGCTGTCGCTCACCCCGCTGCTCGCCGGCACCCTCAAGGGGACCTTCTACTCGCTGCTCCTCGCGATCCCGCTGGGCGTCTTCGGCGCCATGTACGCGTCGCAGTTCATGCACCCGGCCTACAAGCGTTACCTGAAGCCGCTGATCGAGATCATGGCGTCGCTGCCCAGCGTCGTGCTCGGCTTCCTCGCCGGCCTGTGGCTCGCGCCGCGCGTCGAGCAGGCCATGCCGGGGCTGATCCTGATGCTCATCGTGCTGCCGCTCTTCGTGCTGGCCGCCGGCTTCCTCTGGCGGTCGCTGCCCAGGACGTTCCGCGGCCGGTTCCGCGTCGGCACCGAGGCGATCCTCTTCATCTTCGTGCTGGCGTTCGGGATCTGGGTCTGCTTCCAGCTCTCGGAGCCGTTCGAGCGGCTGGTCTTCGGCGGCAACTTCCAGGGCTGGCTGCTCGACGCCACCGGCCTCAACTACGACCAGCGCAACGCCGTGGTGGTGGGCCTGGCGATGGGCTTCGCGGTCATCCCGATCATCTTCGCCATCGCCGAGGACGCCTTCTCGAACGTGCCGCCCAACCTGGTCGCCGGCTCGCTGGCCCTGGGCGCCGACCGCTGGCAGACGGTCACCCGCGTGGTGCTGCCGACCGCCTCGCCGGGCATCTTCTCCGCCATCATGGTCGGCTTCGGGCGCGCCGTGGGCGAGACCATGATCGTGCTCATGGCGACCGGCAACACGCCGATCATGGAGTGGAACCCGTTCAACGGCTTCCGCACCCTGTCGGCCAACATCGCCGTCGAGATCCCCGAAGCGCCGCAGGGCGGCACCCTGTACCGCACCCTGTTCCTGGCGGCGCTCCTGCTGTTCATCGCGACGTTCATCATCAACACGGTGGCGGAGCTCGTGCGCCAGCGGCTGCGCGAGCGGTACTCACAGCTCTGATCATGGCTCGGGAGAAGACCGATATGAATCCCTCCGTTTCCCAGGCCTCGGCCGAGAGCGTGGTGGACCGCGCCAGGCCGGCCGCCCTATCGACGCGCCGGACGCGCGAGAAGGCCACCGGCGCCACCGGCTTCTTCGGTGACCACCGGCGCCGCTCGGAGCTCGTCGGCCAGTCCCTCACCTGGCTGTGCGGCGGCGCGCTGGCGTTCAACGTCCTGCTGGTCCTCGGCATCATGATCCTGCTGGCCTGGAACGGCCTCGGCTACTTCTGGCAACGCGATCTGGTGGAGATCGCCATGAAGGACGGCACCAAGGTTCTGGGCGAGGTCTGGGAGATCGAGCAGGTCCCCGCCGAGCCGGGCCAGGCCGCCGACACGGCCATCGACCGCGTCCGCGTCAAGACGGCCAACCGCGACATCGGCGGCCTCGACTTCGCCTGGATCGACGAGAGCGCCATCGCCGGCCGCCGGCTCCCCGCCCAGGCGGTGCTCCTGGAGCGTCAGGAGTGGGGCAACTTCCACGGCTTCATGACCGAGCTCCGCGAGGGGGGCAAGGTCGTGGCCCGCGGCCCGGAGCCGGTGTGGGAGAGGTTCGAGATCCTCCACGAGCGGGCGATGGAACGCCGGGAGCGTGTCGAGGAGCTCGAGAAGGGGGCCATCGGCGACGTCAACTACGAGATCGAGCAGCTCCGCCTCGACCGCCGCAAGCTGGAGATCCAGGAGCTCCCCGCCGCCGAGCTCCAGCGCCGCGCCGCCGAGATAGACCGCCGGCTCGAGGAGCGCCAGGCCGAGTACCAGCAGCTCGCGGACCGCCTGTTCAAGATGCGCGAGGAGATGCTCGCCGACACCCTGGTCATGCAGACGGTGGCCGGCGAGACCCAGGAGATGCCGGTGGGCAACGTCGTCCGCGCCGTCCGCCCCAACGACATGGGATGGCTGGACAAGGCGGGCCTCTACTTCTCCCGTGGCTGGGAGTTCATCGCCGCCGACCCGCGGGAGTCGAACACCGAGGGGGGCATCTTCCCCGCCATCTTCGGCACGGTGATGATGGTCTTCATCATGTCGTTCGCCGTCGCGCCGCTCGGGGTGCTGGCGGCGCTCTACCTGCGGGAGTACGCGAAGCAGGGACTGGTGGTGCGCCTGGTGCGGATCGCGGTCAACAACCTGGCCGGCGTGCCGTCGATCGTCTTCGGCGTCTTCGGCCTGGGCTTCTTCGTGTATCTGATCGGCGGCTCGCTCGACCAGCTCCTCTACCCCGAGGCGCTGCCGACGCCCACCTTCGGCACCGGCGGCATCCTCTGGGCGAGCCTGACGCTGGCGCTGCTCACCGTGCCGGTGGTCATCGTCGCCGCCGAGGAGGGGCTGGCGGCGGTGCCGCGCATCGTGCGCGAGGGGTCGCTCGCCCTGGGCGCCACGAAATTCGAGACTATCCGGCGGGTGGTCATCCCGGCCGCCGCCCCGGGCATCCTCACCGGGATGATCCTGGCGATGGCCCGCGCCGCCGGCGAGGTGGCGCCGCTGATGATCGTCGGCATGGTCAAGCTGGCGCCCACGCTGCCGATCGACGCCCGGCCGCCGTTCGTCCACCTCGAACGCAAATTCATGCACCTGGGTTTCCACATTTTCGATGTCGGCTTCCAGAGCCCCAACATCGAGGCCACCACGCCGCTGGTGTTCGCCACCGCGCTGCTGCTGATCGTGGTGGTGACGGTGATGAACCTGGTCGCCATCTCGCTGCGCAACCATCTGCGACGCAAGTACGCGGGGAGCGCCATCTGACCGCAGCCGTTCCGGCTGGAGACGAGGACGATGCTCGATATTCAAACCGCCCCGACGCACCCCCAGACCTCGCCCCCGCGCGATCCGGCGCTCGATCCCGGCATCGCGAACCCGGTCCTGTCGATCGAGTCGCTCTCCCTCTGGTATGGGGAGAAGCAGGCCTTGAAGGACATCTCGCTCAAGGTGCCGGAGAAGCAGATCACCGCCTTCATCGGGCCTTCGGGCTGCGGCAAGTCCACCCTGCTGCGCTGCATCAACCGGCTCAACGACCTGATCGACGGCGTGCGCACCGAAGGGGATATCCGCTTCAACGAGCGCAGCATCTTCGACCCGCGCCTGGAAATCAACGCGCTGCGCAAGCGGATCGGCATGGTGTTCCAGAAGTCGAATCCGTTCCCGAAATCGATCTATGAGAACGTCGCCTACGGTCCGCGCATCCAGGGAGTCAAGAAGAAAGCGGACCTGGACGTGATCGTGGAAAAGAGCCTGCGCGGCGCCGCGCTGTGGGACGAAGTCAAGGACCGGCTGGAGGACAGCGCCCTCGGCATGTCGGGCGGCCAGCAGCAGCGCCTGTGCATCGCCCGGGCGATCGCCGTCGAGCCCGAGGTGATCCTGCTCGACGAGCCCTGCTCCGCCCTCGACCCGATCGCCACGGCGCGCATCGAGGAGCTGATGCAGGACCTGAAGTCCCAGTACACGCAGGTGATCGTCACCCACAACATGCAGCAGGCTTCGCGCGTCTCGGACTACACCGCCTTCCTCTATCTGGGCGAGCTCATCGAGTACGCGAGCACCGAGAAGATCTTCATCAATCCGTCCAAGAAGCAGACCGAGGACTACATCACGGGCCGGTTCGGGTAAGCGGATCGGCTAAAATGGCGGCTTCCGTACCATGGGAGCCGCCGTAGCTTGAGCCGTACCTTCCTCGTCGACGACGCGCGCGTCCGCAGTCTGTCCGCCACCCGCCAGGGTCGGGTGAGCCTCGGGGGCTTCGCCTATCAGGCGGGCTACGCCGTGGCGCGCCTGGCGAGCCTCCATGCCCGGCGGCCGGTGCTCGACCTTCCCGGCGTCCCGGTGCTGCTGCGCTACGACTGGGCCGAGGACCTCGACGAGATGGAGACGGACGGCCGCGCCGTCTTCACCCAGTGCAAGCGGATCGCCGACATCGGCCAGCCGGCCAGCCTCGCCGGAATCCTCACCGGCTTCGCCCCGAAATGGCTGTGGGCTCCCGAGGAGCGGCGGACGGAGCTGCGCTTCCGGCTCGTCTGCCCGGACCTGCGCTTCGCCGGCCGCGGTCCCGTCCCCCTGGCCGCCGACCGGCGCCGGGCCGAGGTGCTCGCCGCCGCCGAGTCCCTGCTCGCCAAGCCACCCGGCCGCTCGTCGGACCGGGCCCTCTGGCAGACGGAGGCCGAGGCCGCCGGCTTCGGTCCGCTTCTGGAGGCGCTGTGGGATCAGACGGAGGTCCTGCACCTCCCGGCCGAGCCCCTGACCGACGACCCGGCCGGGCCGCTGCTGCCAGCCGAGCGCTCCGCCCTGGAGCTTCTGGTGCGCTGCCAGGCGGTGGTGCCGTCGCGGCAGCGCCAGGCGCTGGCCGAGCTCCGTTCCCTCCTTCACTCCAACGTGGTCGAGCTCGACCTCACCGGCGACCGGCCGGTCCCCGTCCTCGACCGCGCCCCCCGGGTGCTGGACGGCGACGACGTCCGCTACGCCCTCTTCGGTATCCAGATGCCCTCGGAGGAGCAGCCGCCGTTCCGGGTGGTGACCAGGCTTTTCCTCGAGGAGGAGGCGGTCAAACCCCGGCGCCCTTACGTGGCCCGGCCTCCACAATGGGCCGACGTAGTCCACGGCCA
>DASPJI010000491.1:0-6712 GCA_035628695.1 Thermoanaerobaculia bacterium
CGACGTCTACTCGCCGCTGGTCGCCGCCGACGTGCCGTTCATCACCACCGACGTCGAGACCGCCGAGCTGATCAAGTACGCCTCGAACGGCTTCCTCGCCACCAAGATCAGCTTCATCAACGAGGTGGCGCAGATCTGCGAGGCGTGGGGGGCGAACGTCGAGGTGGTGGCCAAGGGCATGGGCCTCGACAGCCGCATCGGCCCCAAGTTCCTCAACGCCGGCCCGGGCTACGGCGGCTCCTGCTTCCCCAAGGACACCCGCGCCGTCGCCCAGATCGCCCGCGACGCCGGCAGCCGCTTCCGCATCATCGAGGCGGTGCTGGAGGTCAACGACGCGGTCCAGAAGCGGATGATCACCAAGATCACCGACGCCATGGACGGTGTCGAGGGCAGGACCGTGGCGGTGCTCGGCCTGTCGTTCAAGCCCAACACCGACGACATCCGCGAGTCGCCGGCGCTGCCCATCGTCCAGGGGCTGCTCAACGGCGGCGCCGCGGTGCGGGCGTTCGATCCCGAGGCGATGCCCTACTGCCGGCCGCTCTTCCCCGCCGTCACCTTCTGCGACAACGCCTACGAGGCGGCGGAGGGGGCGGACGCGGTGGTCATCGTCACCGAGTGGAACCAGTTCCGCAAGCTGGAGCTCGACCGCCTGCACCGGCTGCTGCAACGGCCGCTGGTGGTCGACCTGCGCAACCTCTACGAGCCGGACAAGATGGCCGCGGCCGGCTTCGAGTACGTCTCCATCGGCCGTCCCGAAGGGCGGCCGGCGGCGCAGGAGCTGCGGCCGGTACCCGCTCCGATGACCGCCGGGGCCGGAAGGGCGCGCGCGTGATGCGGGCGGTCATCACCGGGGGCGCCGGGTTCCTCGGCTCGCACCTCTGCGAGCGCCTCCTCGGCGAGGGCTACGAGGTGGTCTGTGTCGACAACCTGGTGACCGGCCGCCTGGAGAACATCGCGCACCTCCAGGATCGGCCCGACTTCACCTTCCTGCGCCACGACGTCTCGAAGCCGTTCGAGGTCGAGGGGGACGTCGACTGCGTCCTCCACTTCGCCTCGCCGGCGTCGCCGATCGACTACCTGGAGCTCCCCATCCAGACGCTCAAGGTGGGGTCGCTCGGCACCCACAACACCCTCGGCCTGGCCAAGCACAAGCGGGCGCGCTACCTTCTCGCCTCCACCTCCGAGGTCTACGGCGATCCCAAGGAGCACCCGCAGAAGGAGAGCTACTGGGGCAACGTCAACCCGGTCGGGCCGCGCGGCGTCTACGACGAGGCCAAGCGCTTCGCCGAAGCGATGGCGATGGCCTATCACCGCGCCCACGGCCTGGAGGTGCGCATCGTGCGCATCTTCAACACCTACGGCCCGCGCATGCGGTTGCGCGACGGCCGGGTGGTCCCCGCGTTCATCCCCCAGGCGCTGACCAACGAGCCGATGACCGTCTTCGGCGAGGGGAAGCAGACCCGTTCGTTCTGCTACGTCGACGACCTGGTCGAGGGGATCTGGCGGCTGCTCAACAGCGACCTCGAGGAGCCGTGCAACATCGGCAACCCGCATGAGATGACCATCCTGGAGTTCGCCGAGACGATCCGCGACGCCTGCGGCAGCGCGAGCCCCATCGTCTTCAAGCCGCTGCCGGTCGACGACCCGCAGACGCGCCAGCCGGACATCACCCTGGCCCGCACCCGCCTGGGCTGGGAGCCCAAGGTGCCGCTGCGCCAGGGGCTCGAGAGCACCATCGCCTACTTCCGCGAGGCGCTGGCCCGGAACCGGAGTGTAGAATCCGTCCATGCAGAATCATAGAAAGTCCTTGGCCTACGCCCTCGAGAAGTATCCGGAGCGTGTCGAGATGGTGCCGCTCGGGGAGCTGGTGACGGACAGCGCGCGCCAGAACCCGCGGCGGCCGGCCTACGTGACGCTCCAGGTGCCCGACGACGTGGTCAAGAGCCTGCGCGGCCGGGAGGAGAGCAAGGACCTGGTCCTCCTGGTCCGGGTCCCCAAGGAGATCCTCGAACGTTCGGAGAGCCTGATCGTGCTCCCCGGGGAGGTGCGGTGATGTCCGAAGGAACCGTGCACTGCGCCCGCTGCGGCCGGACCGACGCGCCGGCCCTGTCCCGCCGTCCCCTCCCCGGCGCCGCCGGCGACGAGATCCGCCAGCGCGTCTGCGCCGACTGCTGGGCCGAGTGGCTGCGCATGGAGGTGATGGTGATCAACGAGCTGCGGCTGAACTTCATGGACCCCGCGGCCCAGGAGACGCTGAACCAGCACATGCGGCAGTTCCTGTTCCCCGCCGAGGGCGGCGGGGAAGCCGGCGGCGGGCAGCTCCCGGGCCTCAACATCCAGCGTTGAACCCGGAGGTCCGCCTCGCACTCCGCCATCCCGCCGACCGCCGAGCCGGCGCCGCGGATTCCGCGCCGCCTCGTGCTGCGCTTCCTGCTGCTGGTGTTGATCGTGGCGGCCGGCTTCGCCGCCCTGCGCTGGTCCCCCCTGGCCGACTATCTCACGCAGGAGAGGCTGACCCAGACCTTCGACCGGGTGCGCGACATCTGGTGGTCGCCGCTGGTGCTCCTCGCCGCCTACCTCCTCCTCTGCCCGATCGGCGTGCCGGCGACGCCGCTGATGTTCACCGGCGGCATGGTCTACGGCACGCTCTACGGCTCGATCTACAACACCCTCGGCATCTTCCTGGGCGGAGCGTCGACCTTCCTCCTCGGCCGCGGCCTGGGAAGGGAGTTCGTGCTGCACCTGGCGGGCAAGCGGATGAAGCGGGTGGAGCGGGCGATCAGCCGCCACGCCGGCTTCTGGAGCCTGGTGGGGCTGCGCTTCCTGCCGCTCCCCTTCGTCCTGGTCAACTATTGCGCGGCGCTGGCGGGGATCCGCCCCGCCCTGTTCCTCGCCTCGACGGCGGTGGGGCTCGCCCTGACGGTGCCGGTCTTCACCTACTTCGCCGCCCTCATCTCCCGCGCGGCCAGCGGCGACCGCTCGGGCGTCTACCTGCAGCTCGCCCTGGCGCTGGTCCTCCTCGCCCTGGTGACCCTCCTCCCCCGCTTCTGGGCGGCCTGGAAGCGCCGCAAGCGCTACGAGGAGATCAAGGCGCGCCGGCGTACTCTTCGATAGACCACCGGAAGCTTCCAACTCGCTGCCGGATGCTCCGGCGAGCTGCCGAAGATTCCGGCGCGCCGCCGAAGCTCCCGAAGCGCCCTCGGAGCTTTCGGCGCGCCGCCGTAGTCTTCGATGGACCGCCGGGAGCTCTGACGCACCGCCGGAGCCTTCGACAGCCCTTCGGAGTGTCCCGGCCAGCCGCCGGAATCTCCGGCGCGCTGCCGGAGTCTCCGACGCGCTGTCAGAGCTTCCGACCGCGCATCGGAGTTTCCGGCGCGCCGCCGTAGCCTTCGATACGCCGTTGGAAGCTTCCAACGCGCCGTCGGAGTCTTCGCCAAGCTGTCGGAGGCTTCGACGCGCCGCCGTACTCTCCGATAAGAGAAAAGGGCCTAGCCCAGCACCGCCTCGACCTCCGGCAGGTCGAGGAGGAGGGCGCCGCCGGTGACGTAGGGGGCGGGGTCGAACTCGTAGTCGCGGATCACGCGCCGGAAGACCTCTTTCAGCGCGCGGGCCCCCAGGCGGGGCTGGCGGGCGGCCTCGGCCGCGATGCGGCGGACGGCGGCGGGCGACAGCGCCAGGTGGATGCCGCGGCTCTCGAAGTAGGCGCGGGTCTGGTGGTAGGCCGAGTCAGGGGTCTCGAGGAAGATGCGGACCAGCTCGTCCGATCCCAGGTCGTTCAAGAGCACCACCGCGTCGAAGCGCGAGAGGAACTGCGGGCTCATGCCGTAGTCGAAGAGGTCCTCGTTGCGCAGCCAGTCGCGCAGCCTGAAGACCAGCGCCTCCTGTACCCTGCCCCCGTCGACCACCGTCACCGGCCGCAGCGAGCCGCGGTCCTTGCCGATCGTCACCCGGTCGTAGACGGCGTCGTACAGCCCCTCGAAGGCGCCGGCGCAGATGAAGAGCAGGTTGCTGGAGTCGACGGTGACGGAGCCGCCGCCCATCCAAGCGGGGAGGGCGAAGGGGATGGCCTCGTTCTCGATCAGGGTGAGCAGGGCCTCCTGGGCGCGGATGCCCGCGACGTTGGCCTGGCCGCCGACGTGCGAGCGGATCTTGTCCACCTCGTCGACGAAGACCAGCCCCGAGCGCGCCCGCTCCAGCAGGGTCTCGACCGAAGCCTGCGGCCCGAGCTGCTCGCGGGCGCGGTCCAGCAGCCGGCCGAGCACCGCCTCGCCCGGCTTGCCGCGCTCGGCCTCCTCGCCCAGGACGTTCGCGTGGATACGGACGACCGTCGAGCGGTGGGCGAGCGCCGGGTCGGAGGCGAGGTACCCCTCGACCGCCCGCATCAGGGTGGTCTTGCCCGTGCCGGACGAGCCGATCATCAAGATGTTGCCCACCCGGAGGCCGCCCAGGTACTTCGCCAGCGCCACCGACATCTCGCGCAGCGCGTCGGTCTGCCCCATCACCCGCTGAGACAGCGAAGCCGCGATCTCCGTCGGGCCGGGAGTGGTGGCGGACTGCATGGGGCTCGCGAGCATCGGGCTCATTCTAGCCGTAGACGTCGCTACGGTGGTCGATGACAAGGACGATCACGACCCGGCCCTCCCGGTCGATCCGGTAGACGATCCTGTAATCTCCGCTCCGGAAACGATAGGAGCCCGAGAACCTGCCCTTAAGAGGTTTGATGTTGGGGTGGTGGTGGGGTGCCGTCCTCAGGATCTCGAAGCAACGATCCAGTCTCCTCTGAAGAGGAGCATCCGCTGCCTCGTAGAAGTCCCGGGCAGAGTCAGTCAGGACGATCTGATACTCAGGCCTTGCGCCGAAGCTGCTCAAGGGGAGTCAACCGGCCGGCACGAACCTCCTGCTCAGCCCTTTCGAAGGATTCCAGGAAGTGAGGGATCTGGAGAAGCTCTGCCGTGGCTTCATCCGATTCCCGCTCTTCCAGATAGGCCAGGAAGTCGTCCGCGACCCGCAGCCGCTCGGGGGAGAGGCTGTCCAGGCGATCCTTGGCGCGACGGAGGAGCATGTCGGTGGCCATCATGGCTGAAGTATAGCTCCGAGGACCGGCGACATGCTCCGAATCGAGCTCCCCCCCTCACACCCGCATCAGCACCGAGCCCCAGTGGAGGCCGGCGCCGAGGGCGGTGAAGGCGACGAGGGCGCCTTCGGGGGCCATCCCCTTCTGGCGCGCCTCGTGGAAGGCGATCGGCAGCGTGCCCGAGGTCGTGTTGCCGTACTTCTGGATGTTGTTGTAGACCTTGTCGTCCCCGAGCCCCAGCTCCTTCTGCGCCCGCTCGTTGATGCGCAGGTTGGCCTGGTGCATGATCAGCAGGTCCAAGTCCTGGGTCGAGTAGCCGGCACGCGACAGCACCTCGCGGGTCGCCTCCGGCATGCGGGTCACCGCCAGCTTGAAGACCTGCTTGCCGTCCATCACCGGCACGGTGTCGGCGGAGGCGATCATCTCCGGCGTGACGAAGGGGCGGCGCTCCGAGCCGCCGCCGGGGACATAGAGGATGTCCCGGTGGTTGCCGTCGCCGTAGAGGGCGGAGCCGAGGATGCCGCGGCCGTCCGCCTTCTCCCCCCGGAAGATCATCGCCCCGGCGCCGTCGCCGAAGAGCACCAGCAGGTGCCGGAAGCGCGAGTTCCACTGGAAGTCCTCGTCGGACAGCGGCCCCTCGTCGCGGCCGTGCAGCACCTCGAAGGTGCGCGGCGAGAACGGCATCAGCGAGGTGTGGACGTCGGTGCCGACGAGCAGGACGTTGCGCGCCACGCCGCTGCGGATCAGGGCGTCCACCACCTGCAGGCCGTAGGCGAAGCCGGCGCACTGCTGGCGGATGTCGAGCGCCGGCAGCGCCGCCATCCCGAGCTTCTGCTGGATCAGCGTGCCGCTGCCGGGGAAGTAGTGGTCCGGCGTCATGGTGGCGCAGACGATGTAGTCGATCTCCCCCGCCTCCATGCCGGCGTCGGCGAGCGCCGCCCGCGCGGCTTCCACCCCCAGGTCCGACGACGCGGTCCCCGGATGGACGTAGTAGCGCGTCACGACGCCGCTACGCTCCCGGACCCACTCGTCGCTCGTCTCGATGATCCGCGACAGCATGTGGTTGTCCACCTCGAGCGGCGGGATCGAGATGCCGGTCCCCGCGAGCACCGCACGAACGTCGGTCATGGTCGTCTCCTCCAAAAGAATCGATGAAACAGCAAGATCAGCGGCTGTCGTCCAGGATCGCAGGCTGCCGGAGCCGCGGGTCCGTCACGCCGGGCGTATAGAGCACGGTGACGTTGCCGCGCTTGACGAAGCGGTAGAGGTTCGCGGGCCGCCGGGCGTCGAGCCCCGAGGGCGCCCCGGCGCCGTAGACCCAGACCTCGAGGTTGGGGCTGCCGAGGTCGGGGGCGGTCTCGAAGGTCACCCTCTCGGGCTCGCCGTAGAGGATGAAGATCGCCCCCCGGTGGGTGTAGCGGCCGAGCTGGCCCCCCTCGCTGTAGAGGCGGTCGGCCTCGGCGGCGCGCTGCTCGAAGGCCTCGAGCACGGGATTGCCCGGACGGTCCGGCGCCGGGTCCCGGCTCTCCCAGAAGCGCTGGATGAAGGCCTCGGCCTGGGCGTCGTCGGTCAGGAGCAGGTAGGCCTCGGTCTCCTCGGGTGTCGCGAGGCGGGCGATGGGGCCCACCAGCCAGCTCG
>DASPJI010000492.1:0-5390 GCA_035628695.1 Thermoanaerobaculia bacterium
CCGCGGCGACCCGGGTCTGGGCGGCGGTCGAGAGCTTGAGGAAGGCGGGGGTGCCGCACGGCGCGCCGCTGACCCTCCATCCAGGTGGCGGTGACGGCTGGCTCCTGCTACGCTCGGGGGACCTGCTGATCGGGACCCTCCTGGCACCGGTTCACGAGCTGTCCGGCCCGGCCGCCCTGGCGGTCCTCTTGGAGGCCGGACATGAGGGCGTATGAGTACCGACACCTCGTCGGATTCGAAGAGACCAACCTCGTCGGCAACGTCTACTACGTGAACCACCTGCGCTGGCAGGGGCGTTGCCGCGAAATGTTCCTCCGCGACCACGCCCCGGAGGTCCTGGCGGACCTCTCGAACGGCCTGGCTCTGGCGACGGTCCGCTGCGCCTGCGACTACCTGGCCGAGCTGGAAGCCTTCGACGAGCTGCTGATCCGCATGCGCCTGGGGGGCATCGCCCAGAACCGCATCACCCTTCTCTTCGAGTACTGGCGCACCAACCATGGCCCCGAGGAGCTGATCGCGAGAGGCGAGCAGCAGATCGCCTGCATGCGCCGCGACGGCCACCGCACTGTCCCGACGCCCATCCCCCCGGGTCTCCGCGAAGCCCTCAAGGCTTACGAGTAGGGTGCGCTGCGCCCGCCGGAGCGGGCCTCCTCCTGGACCAGCTCGAGGAGGTCCCCCGGCGCGCAGCCGGAATATTGCGGATCGAGGACGAACGGCACGTTCCCCAGGCGCCAGGTCACGCCGAACAGGTCCGTCTGCGGCGCCTGGTTGAACAACCCGTCGCTGTGCCCTCGATAGCAGAAGGCGCCGATGGCCTGGACGCCGGCCGAGAACAGCACCAGGACCAGGAAGACCGCACGGCCCATCCGGCCCAGCGCCGCCACCACCGGCGGCAGCATCCAGACGACGACGGGTAGCATCGAGGACAGGTAGCGCGGGCCGTAGGAGGAGCCTCCCCGCCAGTCGATCCTGCTGTAGGCGAGGAGCTCGAGGAGGACACCGCCGGCGAGACAGAGGGTCAGGAGACGGTATCGCTCGTCCGCCACGGTGCGGCGCCAGAAGACCGGCAGCGCCGCCAGGAAGGGGCTGAAGACGAAGAGCCCCTTGCCCGGGCTCATCAGCAATCCAGCCAGGCCCGGCAATATCGGAAACGAGAAGAACCCTCCCCCTTTCTCCCGGAGGACAACGGCGTAGCCCCCTCCCAGCAGGCCGAAGGTGCTCAGGTTGTACGTCACCAGCAGCGCCAGCGGCACGGCCGCGGCCGCGGCGAAGACAGGCCACCGGCGGCGGGCCCAGAACGGCGAGAAGGCGGCGAGGGCGGCGGCGAGCGGAGCGTCGGCCAGGCGGTTGGCGATCAGCAGGCCGCAGGCGGCGCCGGCGGTGACCAGGACAGCCCACGACGGCCTGCCGGTGAAGCACAGCAACGCTGCCAGCAGGAGCAGCTCGGTCACGCCGTGCTGCCACAAGGCCTGGCTGCTCGTCATCCAGGTGTTGGTGCCCAAGGCGAAGGCCAGGGTCAGCAGAAGGGCCATGGGCCTCCCAGCGCGGCGGCGCAGGGCCAGGTACATCAGGGCCACGCAGACGCTGGCGACCACCGAGGCCGAGACCTTCTCCATGATCTTGCCGATCCGCGCCAGACGCTCATCGTTCCACCCCTTCGCGTCGAGGTACAGCACCGCCGGAGCGTAGAGGGGGGTCACCAGGAGGGGCGCGACCACCGGGTACATCGAACCGATGTGGCCGTCGCGCGTCCGCAGGATCCAGTACGGGGCCGGATGGTCGCGGACCGTCACCTTCAGCACCGGGTCGAGGTAGAGGCTCCCCTCGGTCCAGACGGCGAAGGGCAGGAAGCGTGCGGGCAGGGAGTCGCCGGTGGCGATGAGACGCAGGTTGGCGTTGTAGACGAGGAAGGCGAGCAGGGCGAGCAGCAGGGCGGTCCCGAGATCTCCCCGCCCGAAACGCCCGGCCGTGCCCGCGATGTCCTTGACAGCGGGGCCAGCGCGGGACAGATCGTCCATCTGCGAGCTCACTAACTTTGATTGTATCCTTAGATGAGACTCAATGAGAATCTCAGGATCAGGTCCCGGGAGCGCCGCTCGAGTCACCGCGCGGTCCATGGAGTCCTGGCGGCGGGAACGCTGGAGCCTGCGCCTGTAGGCGGACGGCTCCGGTCTGAGCCGCAACGCCTCCTCCCTCTTTCCCGTTGGTTTTACCGCGAGCCTGGTCGCGAGTCCCGGGAGATTCGCAACGTGGCTCGCGGCAGTTCGAAACCCCCTCGCGAGATACGAAACAGAACCCGCCTCCGCGGTTTCGAGTCCACTTCCATTCGCGACGGCGCCCTTGGGCTCCGTCTCGAATCCATCGGCACTCGCGACGGCAGGAGCGGCATACGGAACGCCGCTTCGCGACGGCGGACCTCCCGAAGCGGGATTCGCGACGGCAGTCGGGAGATTCGTCGCGAGTCCCGCGGGTTTCGTCGCGAATCAACCTTCTCTCGTCGCGAATGCATCTCGTTTCGTCTCGAAACCCCTCGCGGTGGTCGCGAGATGGAGGGGGTCCGTTGTGAGTGAGGCGGGATTCGCGACAGCCGCCTCTTCACTCGCGACACGCCAGGGAGCCGCGACAGCGTCGGTCACCGCGCGCGCCGCCGCCCGGGGAACCGCCGGCGCTTCGCGGGCTTCTCCGGCACCTCCTCCCCCCGCGCCCGCGCCGCCTCCCGCTCCAGCTCCTTGCGGCGGCTGATCTCCTTGGCGATCTCGGAGTTCACCTCCCCTCCCATCAGGATGGCGAAGGCGATCAGATAGAACCAGACGAGGGTCAGGATGACCGCTCCCAGGGAGCCGTAGGCACGGGAGTAGATGTAGAAGTAGGCAAGATAGATCCGCAGGGCGAAGGAGGCGAGGAGGAAGAGGGCGACGCCGGTGAAGGCTCCCGGGGTCCACCACTGCCGGCTGGGGCTGTCCCCCAGGTTGGGGGCGTAGTTGTAGATCATCTCGAAGGAGATGACCACGAAGGTCAGGATCAGCGGCCACCGGAAGACCCGCCAGAGGAGGGGGAGGAAGGGGCCGAGGCCGAAGCGGTCCGCCAGGCGGTCGACGCTCTCGCCGCCATAGAAGATGAGGACCAGGGCGCAGATGATGAGCACGGCGAAGGCGATGGTCAGCGCCATGGCGATCAGCCGCCGCCGCCACCAGCGCCGCGTCTCCCGCAGGCCGCAGGCGGTGTTGAGCGTCCGCGAGACGGCGATCATGCCGTTCGAAGCCACCCACAGGGCGATCAGGAGGGAGATCGACAGCTTCGCGCCGCCGCGGCCCAGGGTGATCTCGTTCAGGGTGTCGCTGATCAGCCGCGTGATCTCCGGGCTCGGGGAGACCCGGGAGATGTAGAGGAGGAGGTTCCAGCGCAGCTCGGTGCTGGCGCCGGCGAGATAGCCGAGGAGCGTCGTCAGGAAGAGGAGCAGGGGGAAGATCGAGAAGAGGAAGAAGTAGGCCAGCTCGGCGCAGCGCCCGAACAGCTCGTCCTCGTAGATCTGGCGCCAGAGGCGCACCCCCAGCTCCCGCCAGGTCAGGCCGCCGCGTGTCCATAAAGAGGTCATGGTCGTCCTCCCCGCTCCCAGCCTGGAGAGTATCAGGGAGCGCGGAGGAGGGGGCTCCGCTAAAATACTCCCCACCCCGTGAGCGACCTCGACACCGTCCTCGACCCGAGCCGATCGGCCCATGCCTCGATCCAGGGATACCTGTATCAGGCCTATCTCGGCGTCGAGCGCTGGCTGGAGCTGAAGGAGGACGAAGTCCTCCGCTGCGAGGGGGACGAGGACCTCGACCGGCTGCTCCGCGACGGCTCGGGCGGCTGGAGCGAGCAGGTCAAGGCCTACACCGGAGACGTCAATATCCGCGACGAGGTCGTCCAGGACACCCTGCGCCGCTTCCTCGTCTCCCACCATCGCCTCCGCACGGGGGACAAGCCGGACCTCCGGCGCTTCCTCTTCACCTCCACCGCCACCCGGCGAAGGCAGGTGACCGACGAACGCTATCCCGTGGACGTCCTGGCGGTCTGGGAGGAGGCCAAGGAGGATGGCGCGGTGCGGAGCCAGGTGGTCGGCGTCCTCCGGACGGTCCTCCCCCTGGAAGAGACCGCGGACCGGCCGGCAAGCCGCCGCTTCGCCGAACAGGTCCGGGCGGCCCTCGCCTGGCTGGACGGCGACGCCGAGCGCTGGGCGGACCTCATCGGGTCCCTCGAGTGGAGGCTCGGGGAGCCGCAGCTCACGGAGGTGCGCGGCAAGATCGACCAGGCGCTGAACCACGTCCGTCCCGGCGCGCCGCCGAATCTGCGGGACCGCCTCCTCTCCGAGGTGCTGGACGCCTCCATCGCCCCCGATCCAAGGGACCGTTGCCGGACCCGGGAGCAGCTCGTGGCCCTGCTCGACCAGGCCGAGGCCGAGGTCGCCCGGTGGCTGGCGACGGCTCGCGGATATGGGTTGGTGAAGAGGCTGGAGGAGCTGGATGACCTCCGCGGCATCCTGGTCGACAAGCCGCAGGATCTCCCTCCCTCGCCCCGTCCCGGTCAGCTCCTCACCGCCGCCTACGAGGTCATCCCCTTCGACGAAACCGGCCGCGAGGAGATCCTGAACGATCTGGCCGGCTGGTGCGCCGATAGCCGCCTGCGGTTGGTCCGCCTGATCCATGGCGACGGCGGGCTCGGCAAGACACGGCTTCTGATCGAATGGTGCCGCCGTCTGGCCGCTCAGGGTTGGCTCACCGGGTTCCTCCTGCCCGTGGCCACTCCAGACGAGCTGCCCCGTCTCCTTCAGGGCACTCTCCCCCGCCTCGTGGTCATCGACTACGCGGAGACCCGGCTCGAAGCCGTCCGCGCGCTGGTGATGCGGCTTGCCTATCTAAAGGACGGGCCCAAGGTCCGCCTCGTCCTCCTCGCCCGGCGTGAGGGAGATTGGTGGGAGTCCCTGAAGAAGGATGCCGCGACGGAGGATCTCCTGGACAGCACCCCTCCCCGCGACCTGCCGCGCCTCCTCCCCGGCCTCGAAGAGCGCCGCCAGGCCTTCCGGACCGCCGCGCACGCCTTCGCCCAGCACCTGCTCTACAGGACCGGGATCGAGGGGGCGAAGGTACACGGGGCGGTGGATCCGAGGGAGGTGGATCAGAGGGAGGTGGAACTAGGGGTGGTGGTGCCTCCCCCCCTGGGTGGGCGGGCGGTAGGGAGCGGGGGAGGTCAGGAGGGGGGTTCTTCTCGGCGCGGCCTGGCACCAAAGCCGCCTACAAGAGGAGAGGACACCCAAGAGACCAGGAGGCTCTCGCCTCCTCAAAGCAGCCCCCCTCCTAACCTCCCCCACTCCCTACCACGCCCCCTCCCAGGGGGGGAGGCACCACCACCCG